>NZ_JBAHUQ010000013.1 GCF_036689865.1 Magnetococcus sp. PR-3 | reverse complement strand
TACTTCACAGCATCTCTCCCAACCTCGTACAGTGTCTCTGGCCACCCCAAGCACCCCAGGCCAAAACCCGACAAAAAAAGGTCCATGCCTTGGAAGAGACATGGACCTTTTTTTTCATCACGAGCAAGAAGCAGAGCGCTTACTTGGTGGGCATTTCCAGCCCCATACGACGCGCAACCTCTTGGTAAGCCTCTTCAACACCACCCAAATCGCGGCGGAAGCGGTCTTTATCCAGCTTTTCACCGGTCTCCATATCCCACAGACGGCAGCTGTCGGGGGAGATCTCATCGGCCAAAACCAAGGTAGAAGGGCTCGCGGCCAGACGACCGTACTCCAGCTTGTAGTCCACCAGGTCAATACCGATGTTGGCGAAGAAGCCCAGCAAGATGTCATTAACCCGCAGAGACATCTCAATCATCTCTTCAATTTCACGATGCTTAGCCCAACCAAAGACTTCCGCATGATCCATAGTGATCATGGGATCATCCAGTTCATCGTTCTTATAGTAGAACTCGACCAATGGACGGGGCAGTTCTGTACCCTCTTCAAAACCCAGGCGGCGGGCCAAAGAGCCTGCAACACGGTTACGAATAACCACTTCCACAGGCAAAATTTCCACCTTGTGCACCAACTGCTCACGGGGTGAAATTTGTGCTTCCAGATGGGTGGGAATACCCACTTTTTCCAGAATGTGGTAGAGGCGGGCTGAGATCAGGCTATTAACCACGCCTTTATCGGAGATGGTACCCTTTTTCACCCCATTAAAGGCGGTGGCATCATCCTTAAAGTACTGGATAAGCATATTGGGTTCTTCGGTGGCAAACAGAGCTTTTGCCTTACCTTCGTAGAGCTTTTCCCCTTTTTGCATGGCACACTTCCTCGCGAAACAAAGCGGGTTTTTAAATAACCCGTACAACATGATGATCAGTTCTTTACGGTGTGGGAGAGAGCCCATCACCGCGGCGAACCGGTTGAATATCCACGCAGCGGCCATTTTTGGCCTCTGCGGTTATCACAGTTCCACACAACATCGCAGAACCTTCTTGGATGGTATGCCGTGCTGGCATAGCGCTCAGATATCGATCAATGATCGCTTCTGGCTTCACCCCAATAATTGAATTTACATACACACCACACATACCCATATCGGTCTGCATACCACTACCCCCTGGCATAATACGATAATCTGCTGTGGGAATGTGGGTATGGGTACCGACCATGGCGGTGATTCGTCCATCCAGATAGACAGCCATGGCCTGTTTTTCAGACGTTGCCTCAGCATGCATATCCACCAGAATAATGTCGCACTCCTGGCGGATCCGATCCAACAAGCTATCCGCAGCTCGGAACGGACAATCTACATCGTTCATAAAGACACGACCGATGAGATTGATTACACCAACTTTAACACCAGACTTGGTCGTTACAATACCATGACCATGCCCTGGTGCTGCAGGGGGATAGTTCGCTGGGCGTAAAACACGCCGCATCTGCTGGATCTCTGCGCTTAACTCTTTATAATGCCAAACATGGTTTCCGGTGGTCAGTAAGTCCACCCCCATGTCAAAGATCTGGTTGGCATGTTTGGGGGTTAGCCCATTACCATTGGTGGCATTTTCAGCATTGGCCACCACCATATCCAGATCCAACTCTTTTTTCAGGCCAGCCAGATGATCCTGGACCACTTTACGTCCGGGCCGTCCGACAATATCGCCAAGCATGAGAATGCGGACTTGACCTGCACCTTTTGTGGGCACGGACATGGGCTTCCTTTCCTGGAAAAAAAGGCGTGATTTTAGCACAGAACCGCACTTTGGCAATCAAAAAGTGTTTTATAGCCCTTTTAGCAGGAGTCTTAAGTTATGGTTTGGCGGGTTTATCTTTCCGGTGAAATTCACACCGATTGGCGTACACAGATTGAACAAGGGTGCAAAGATGCAGGCTTGGATGTGCATTTTGATGCACCGGTTACAGACCATGCAGCCAGTGATGAGTGCGGTGTCCGTATTATGGGGGAGGAGCCCAACCCTTTTTGGGCAGACCACATGGGGGCCAACGTTAACGCCATTCGCACCCAAACCCTGTTAAAAAAAGCCGATGTAGTGGTGGTGCGTTTTGGGGAGCAGTACAAACAGTGGAATGCCGCGTTTGATGCAGGCCAAGCTGCGGCTTTGGGCAAGCCAATGATTGTCATGCACGATCCTAAGCTCACTCACGCCCTCAAGGAGATTGATGCCGCAGCCCGCGCCGTGGTACAGACACCAGAACAGGTTGTTGAAATGCTTAAGTATGTCATGACGGCATAAACCGTGTCATACCATAGCTTTCGCGGTGTGGCGTGAAGTGGGGCTCATCCCCTAGCAGGGTCATCCAGCGTGGACCGGCCTGTCTATTTAGCATGAGGGTTTCAAAGACGCTACCGGATCAGCCACCAAACAGCTTTGCTTCCTGCCACAGGGAGGATTGTTCTGTTGAACCCCGTCACTGAGATCGGCGGCTCCACCCCGGTAACACCCCAGCCAAAAAGCCCCCTATAGAACGCAATCTATAGGGGGCTTTTTCGTTTTAAACAGATCTAAAACTGTTAGGGTTTGGGTCACCGTTTAATCAGGTACCCTCCCCATCTTGCTAAGGATTAAGGCTGCATTAACCTGACCGGAACCAGCTGTTTCATATCGTCCCCCACGGTCATACGCCCAATCACACGGGGAATACCATCTGGCGCTCGAGCCATACCACGCACCAACTTCCAATCAATTTTGGCGGGGTAACCCGCACGGCGCCCTAACGCTTTACGTATGGCCATGGCGGCCATCTCTTCCAACGGTTTGGGGGGTTCCACCTCTTTTTTCCCACGTCTTTTGGTCGGTAGGCTCGGATAGATCTCCAGCAAAAGGTTATCTCCATACCACCCCGCCTTGGCCGGTTCGTTCACAATGGCCACACTGGAGCCTACACGGGCATTGGAGTGCAGTCGGGGAATATCTTCGGGATACATGCGGATACAGCCATGGCTTACCCGACGACCAATACCATAAGGTTTGTTGGTGCCATGGATCAGATAACCCGGCAAGCTCAGGTAGACCGCATGGGAACCCAGAGGGTTGTTTGGCCCCGCTGGCACCACCTTGGGGAGCTTAGGATTCTCTTTACGGATGGAAGCGGGCACATACCAGTTGGGCGCCGATTTTTTACGGGTAATTTTAGCCCGCGCAACCGGGGTATCAAATCCCTCCCGGCCAATACCAACCGGATAGGTTTCCAGGCTACCATCGCCACGCCGGTGGTAGAGACGCATCTCTGGCAGGTTGATGACCAACGCGGTGCCGCTATGTAAATCCGTTGGCAGAACATGCGTCATGGAGAGGAAAATTTCGTCCCCTTTTTTCGGTGCCCAGGCATCAATTTTAGGGTTGGCCAAAGAGACCTCGTTGTACCCTAAATCGTATGTACGCGCCAAAAGCAGCAGGGTCTCATGCCCTTGAATTCGATATTTAAAAGCGCCACTCCCGATCACCTCGGTTTGGGTATCAAAAGGGAGTGGCCGGTTTTTATGGGCCAGGTTGGCGTCCATTTGCAAATTCTTGACGCCATCTTTCTCTGTACCATCAAACCACTTCCAGTTTTGGTTACCAAATGCTGAGGCACAACCAAAACTGAGTGAACTGAACATCAACAGTGCCATACCCAGCACCGGACGTTGTAATCGCCATGTTTTCATGATGAACCAACCTTTTCTGCCAGGCGACGCAGTAGATGCAACGCCGTCTGACTGGCCTGATACCGAACCCGGTCCCGGTTACCCCGGTACAACCCCCGATGTTCCAGTATGTTCCCCTCCTGGGATACCACAGCAAGGAAGACGGTTCCTACCGGCTTATCCTCGCTCCCTCCTCCTGGACCGGCTATGCCGGTAATCGCCACGGCTAAATCAACACCGTGCCCTTTTAAGGCGCCTCGGGCCAACGCCAAAGCAACCTCTGCACTCACCGCACCACAGCGCTCTACCAACGGTGCAATACCCTCTACCGTCCGGGCCTTGGATTCATTGCTATAGGTAACCCAGGCTCCATCCAAATAATCACTGCTACCTGGCACAGCAGACAAGCGTGCTGCGGTCAAACCCCCGGTGCAGGACTCCGCCGTCGCCACCCGCCAACCACGCCGCCATAAAATTTCTGCCACATGCTGCTCTAAAGAGACCGGTCCCTGACCATAGAGCCGATTACCCCAGACATGGGGTAAACTTTCCCCCATAATGTCGCCAGAAGGGATCATGACCGCAGTATCCCCACTGGGCATAGGCATAACCTTGCAACGTCGGTACATCGCTGCTGCGGTTGTCTCATTCATATTCAAGGTGATGGTATCCGGGTTCCCCGCACACTCCACCAAGCGACATTCACTAAAGGGTAAACGCCTTAAACTCCGTGATCCTTCGGTCAAGATAACCCGTAATCCATACTCCAGCGCGGGCATTACCTCACTAACCGTATCATCACAGTAGGCGACCACCCGGCCCCGTTTGTTGGAGAGAAAACCCACCGTCTCCCCTGCAGCATTACGCAGCTGTTTGGCCCCTGCCACCCGTAGCGTGGTGGAGTTCTCCCCATCCAACCCCAGGGAGAGCCCAAGGCTGGAAAGGATCCCACGACGTAATCGGCCTGACTCACCTTGGGCCTGAATAATCATCACACCATAGCTATCAGCCAGCTCGGAGGGATCAAACTTCTCAGCCGGATCAATCTCCAAGGTATCCAACTGATCATAGCCCAATGAGAGCAGCATCAGATCCAATAGGGGGCGGTTGGAGGGACGCAGCAGTCCTTCCAACTCACTCCAACGGGGTGTCACCAACAGAGCACGCATGGTCGCAGTATTCATTCCTTGGTTTCGCTTTTCCTAAGGTGCTTGGCAGCCCTTTGGCAGCCCCTCTCAAAGGTAGCCCCCAACGCGGGAGAACCAGCACCCGTTTCAGACTCTATCGTCGTAAATGGGAAATTAGTAAAGCGGCAAGTGGGGCTGAGCCAGTAAAAGCAGGATACCTGCAAAGATACCCGCCACCAGATCATCCAACATAATACCCAAACCACCATGGATATGTTTATCCAGCCAACGGATGGGCCAAGGCTTTAAAATATCGAAAAAACGGAACAGTACAAACCCCACCAAAAGATTGGTGCCAGTAAGAGGTACAAACAGCATGGTTAGCAGCAAACCGGCGGTTTCATCAATCACCACCGCACCAGGATCCTCTCTACCCAACAGCACCACGGCACGGTTACAGACCCACCACCCCACGGCAGAGGTGATCACCAGAATGATCACATGTACGGTCACCCCCCCATACATGGCAAGCCATACCAGGGGTATGGATGCCACGGTACCCATGGTACCCGGTGCCTTAGGCGACCAGCCACTGCCACCTATGGTGGCCAGAAGCATGATTAAACGGTCGATAGCAGACCACGTGCGCCAGTGGGAAGGTGCTGTACCCCAAAACATAGAATAAAACCTCAAATGGTTTGAATAAGAGCGCTAAAAGGTGTGTCGAAAAGCTGGGGAGGAAGCGCTTGGATGGTCCCAGAACCATCTGTGCAGCTTGAGCAGGCACCACACCCCACGACTGGGGTGTAACATAGGCAGCTAATCCTTGCGGGTACGACCACCTATCCTCACTCGGCACACCGGTATGGCCAGACATCGGCGTCATCGTGGCGCACAAAGCTTCGGATAAAAAAAGGGGATCCCAAGAAAGCGCCTTCCCAATACTGGCCCTAGATCTTCCGAACAGGCCGAACACTGAGACTTTATAATCAATCATCACCACAAAAACCAGGAGACAAATCTCTACGCAACTGCCGCCCTAACGGACCGGGTGACCACACGTGCGATGGTCAAGCCCCCAGCCAGTATACTTGCTCAAGGGAGATATACACCCTCGACTTAGTGCCCACCCAGATAAGCATGGCGCACTTCCGGGTCATTCAACAGCGCCTGCCCTGAGCCCGATAAGGTAATGCGCCCATTCACCAACACATAGCCACGGTTGGCCAGTTGCAAGGCCTGGTTGGCATTTTGCTCTACCAAAAAGATGGTCACCCCCTCTTGGGCAATTTGCCGAAGTGTGGTGAAAATCTGTTTAATTATCAGTGGCGCCAAACCCAATGAAGGCTCATCAAGCAACAGCAGCTTAGGGCGGCTCATCAGGGCCCGACCAATGGCCAGCATCTGCTGCTCGCCACCGGATAGGGTACCGGCCCGTTGCGCTTTACGCTCCTCTAAGCGGGGAAACAGGCTCATCACCCGCTGTAGATCTTGCGCCTCACGGGTATCATCCCGCTCTTTGAGGGGTGCGGTACCCATGGCTAGGTTTTCCAACACCGTCATCTCACCAAAGATCCGGCGTCCCTCCGGCACTTGGGCAATACCCATACGGGCAATAGCATGGGTCGAGGCCTGGGTAATCTCCTCTTCATTAAACTTAATAACACCCGCCTGTGCCCGTGGATTACCAAAAATCGACATAAGCAGTGTCGACTTACCCGCGCCGTTGGCCCCAATTAAGGTCACAATTTCACCTTGGTGCACATGCAAAGAGACCCCATGTAGTGCGTGTACCGGGCCATAAGCAGCATCCACCCCCTCCAGTTGGAGCATCATATGTGGCTGGATCTCACTCATGCAGCATCATCCTCCACCCCCAAATAGGCCTCCAGCACGCGCGCATTGTTCTGAACTTCCTTCGCTGTACCACGGGCAATCACCTCACCATGGTCCAACACCACAACATGGTCAGAGATATCCATCACCAACCCCATATCATGCTCAATCAAAAAAATGGTGATCCCATGCCGTTCACGCAGTTTACGGATCGTGGCCGAAAGCTCTGTGGTCTCACGGGGGTTCAAGCCTGCCGCAGGCTCATCCAAGCAGATCAAAACAGGATCGGTACACAACGCCCGGGCGATCTCCAAACGTCGCTGATGACCATAGGGCAAGGCACCAGCCAACAGGTTGGCACTCTCTTCAATACCCAACTCAGAGAGCCAATAGAGCGCACGGTCCAGGGCATCTTGCTCACTACGTCGATAGGTGGCGGTCTGTAAGATACCCGAGAGCAAATTGCGGTTTACCCGCTCATGCTGGGCCACCAGCAGATTCTCCAGCGCTGTCATCTCTCTAAAGAGACGAATATTCTGGAAGGTACGAGCCACACCAGCCCGTGTCACCCGATGGCTCCCCCCAAACAGTTTGAAGTAGAGCCGCCGCATAAAAGCCGCTGGCTGAACAAAATCCTTCAGCTCAAAAGGCAGGCCCAACATCTCGACCAAATCTTGCCGCTTGTGACCTTGCCGGTTTAAAGAGATCTCCCCCTGGCTGGCCTTATAAAAACCGGTCACGCAGTTAAAGACGGTGGTTTTGCCCGCCCCATTGGGACCAATCAGGGCCGTAATACTCCCTTTTTCTACCCCAAAGGAGACCTCACTCAGTGCGGTCAATCCCCCAAAACGCATGGTCAGTTTATCGACATTTAATAAGCTCATGGCGATTTCTTCTCCACCACGAATTCTGGGCGATGAATTCTCAGCAGCCCCCGAGGTCGCCAGACCATCATTAAGACCATCGCCATACCAAAGATCAGCACACGGTACTCAGAAAAATCCCTTAAAATTTCGGGCAGTACCGTAAGCACCACCGCTGCCACAATCACACCCACAATGGAGCCCAGGCCCCCCAACACTACAATGGCCAGGATTAAAGCTGACTCAAAAAAGGTAAAGGAGGCTGGGTTGACAAACCCTTGGCTGGCGGCAAAAAACACCCCGCCAATGCCCCCCACTGTTGCCCCCATGGAGAAAGCGGATAGCTTGACCGTGACATGGTTAATCCCCAAGGAGCGACAGGCAATTTCATCTTCCCGCAACGCTTCCCAAGCACGGCCAATGGGCATTTTTTTTAATCGGTTAACTACATAGACCAACAGAATGACCATCAAAAGTAAGGTCACATAGATAAAGATATACCGAGCTGCTCGGGAGTAGTCGATCTCCATCCACTGCCCCAGCACCTCATGATAGGGGGTCCCCCCTTGCTTGGCACGTTTGGTAAACTCCATACCAAAAAAGGTTGGCAGGGGGGTTCGCAATCCATTGGGGCCACCGGTAAAGGTTAACCAGTTATTTAATACCAACCGGATGATCTCACCGAACCCCAAGGTGACAATGGCCAGATAATCACCATGCATCCGCAAGACCGGAAAACCCAACACCGCCCCAAAGCTGGCGGCAAGAATGGCCGCAAAGGGGATCGCCTCCCAAAAGCTCAGGTTCAGATACTCCGCGCCCAACGCATAACCATATGCACCAACTGCATAAAAGGCCACAAAGCCCAGATCTAGCAGCCCAGCCAGACCAACCACAATGTTCAAACCCAAACCCAATAACACATAGATTAAGGCCAACGTGGCGACATTGATCCAATATTTATTCAGCAAGAACGGTAGGGAGAAGGCTACCGCCAAGGTTAACCATATCATGACCTTATGGCGAAACTGGCCGGTAGGGCTAACCACCACCTCCACCCGATCCTTGCGCCTGAACAGGTTGGCGATGGGGGCTAAAGCCTCGGTATTACTCACGAACACCACTAAAAAACGGCCCACCAGCAGAACCCCAACCAGCCAGAAAGCGCGGGAGGGCTCATACTTAATGCCATACCCATTTAGCAGCATACCGGTCATGGGACCAAACAGCAGTAGGGCCAACAGACCCATTTTCAGGGCATCAATCGAGGCGTGTTTAAGGATCTTATTCATGGGCTCACACCTTCTCCACCGCAGGACGGCCTAAAAGACCACTGGGTTTAAAGATCAGTACCAGCACCAAAATGGAAAAGGCGAAAACATCTTTATAATCGGTGTTCACAAAGCCAGAAAAGAAGGACTCGGACAGCCCCAGAATCAGCCCACCCAACATGGCACCAGGTAGGGAGCCAATCCCCCCCAAAACAGCCGCTGTAAAAGCCTTAATCCCCGTGACAAACCCCACATGAAAATCAAAAGAGCCATAGTTTAAGGTCACCAAGACCCCTGCCACAGCAGCCATGGAGGCACCCAACACAAAGACAACTGAAATAATTCTATCGGTATTCACCCCCAACAGTTCCGCCATCATACGGTCTTGTTGGGTAGCGCGGCAGGCACGCCCTAAGGGGGTTTTTTGGATAATCCAGGTCAGAATACCCATGCTGATCAACGCCACCACCACAATCATTAATTGTAGATAGGTGATCTGTACAAACTGGTCCGGGCTATCCCCCATTAACCGCAGGTTACCTTCTATCAGGCTTGGCACCCCTTGGTTGCGGCTACCCTGGGCCAAACGCACATAGTTTTGTAGAACCAACGACATGCCAATGGCGGAAATAAGGGGCGCTAAGCGGGTAGAGCCCCTTAACGGTCGATACGCCACCCGCTCTACCGACCACCCATAGAGCGCTGTAAAGAGAATCGCGATAACCAACGTAATGATAAGGGCTAAAAAGACCGAGTTAAACCCCATGGTTGTAAGTACCGCCAGGGTTATGGCCGTTAGGTAGGCGGAGATCATGTAGATCTCACCATGGGCAAAATTGATCATGCCAATGATGCCATAGACCATGGTGTAGCCCACGGCAATCAAGCCATAAATGGAACCAAGGACCAGACCATTAACCAGTTGCTGTCCAACGACATAGCTGTTCATAGGGTTCTAGAGGTTAGAGGGCCAAAATTGGCGTAAGTGATATGCTTTAACTATAAAGAAGCAGCCTAACAGCCTGAGGGTTGGGCACTGTGATCATGCAAATAAACCTGTTGTTCACAGATACCCTGGCCGTTACCTGATAAAAAAAGGAGGGCATATCTCTATGCCCTCCCCTTTTTTTATTCTACCTCGGCATATTTGCCGTTTTTGTCCCACTTATACATCACATAGTCACTCACCTTCAGGTCACCTTTGGCATCCCATGCCTTGGTTCCCATGACGGTCTCGACCGGGTTGCTCTTTAACCAAGCGGCCAGTTTTTCCCCATCGGTAGATCCCGTTGCTTTCATGGCTGCAGCAATGGATTGCACCACAGAGTAAGCATACAGGGTATAACCTTCAGGCTCATAGCCAGTTGCGCGGAACTTAGCCACCAAGGCTTTACCTGCAGGATTTTTACGAGGGTCCGCGCCAAAGGTCATATAGACATTCTCAACAAAACGTCCACCCCCTGCGGCTGTCACAAACTCCTCAGAGACAATACCGTCACCAGAAATAAGGGGTGCCTCAATACCTTGCTCACGCATTTGCCGGACCAGGGGCCCGGCCTCACTATGCAACCCGCCAAAATAGACCGCATCGGCCTTAACAGATTTGATCTTGGTGACCAGCGCATTAAAATCCTTCTCACCACGGGTCAAGCCTTCGTAGAGGACCTCTTTCATACCCAGGCTATGCAGGTGAGCTTTCATGGCATCGGCCAAACCCTGACCGTAGGTATCTTTGTCATGCAAAACCGCGACACGTTTGGCGCCCAGCTTATTGACCACAAAATTGGCACCAACAGTACCTTGCTGATCATCCCGGCCACACATACGTAAAATGGTCTTTAAACCACGTTCGGTGACCATAGGGTTGGTGGAACCGTGGGTCATTTCCAAAATGCCCGCTTCGTCATACACCTCAGAAGCAGGCATGGTGGTGGAGGAACAGAAATGCCCAACTACAGCATGTACTTCATCATTGTCCACCAAACGGTTTGCCACGGACATCGCCTGCTTAGGTTCGCAGGCATCATCCCCTTTGATCAGTTGAATCTTCTTACCGTTAATGCCCCCCGACATATTAATATTTTTAATCGCAGCCTCAGCACCCCGCCACTGCTGCTCACCAAACGCTGCATAGGGGCCGCTAAACGGACCGGCCACACCCATACGGATCATATCCCCAGCTTGTGCGGCTACAGCGGCCATACCAGCCACAGCAACTGCTGCCGAGATTACACTTTTGCCCCAATTGCTCATCTCTTCACCTCGTCACAGAAGGTCATACTCCGCCCAAATTCATTCCAAAACCAACATAATGAAGCAATTAAACCCACAAATCCAGAAAACCCACTCTAGCACCCTTCCTTCAATTGTCAAAAAAAAGGGACCCTTAGCACTTAAACCACACTTCTTATGCATCCTCGGTGCTTCATGTGTTCACCCTGTTGTCATGCAACTACTTAATAATTCATGACTCTAAGTTCCTTGATCATCATTTTTTTGCATCCATTAAGGTTCGCTATGATTTCGTTCAAACCCTATATCCCCAAACTTTTGCACCACCAGCCTGCAACCTCCCTGCTTATGGCCTTACTGCTGGTTATGATCACACAAGGCACTTTGGCCACCATGGGCTGGCGCATGACAGCCCATAACGCCCCTTTGATTGATGCCAGTATGGAGATCAAATTTGAGCTGACCCGTTTTCATCTCTGGTTTGAAGAGATCATCCAAAGGGATCATAGCATGACAGAGGCACAGGTTTGGCAGCATCTGAAGGAAGCGGATTGGTATGCCAACGCCATGCTAGAAGGCGGGGAGAACCATGAAGGTCGTTTTATTGCTCTGAAAAATCCCCACTTAAGGGAAGTCTTAACCCAACTGCGGCTAACCATGGACAGCCTACAACAGGTGGCTAAACAGCGCCTGGTTACCAGCCAAAACAGCGGCGCAGGTACGGCAAAGGATCAACATTTTGATCTGCTTTTTCAAAAAGCCCTTGCTCAGGCAGACCTTATTGAAACCAACATTCAACAACGGATTAAACGAGAGCTAGACCACTATTTGGCAACCGCGTTAATCCTGACATTCAGTTTTCTTCTATTGACCTATTTTGTCTGGAAGCTGCTGAAACGTCATGAGGCTAAAAATCAACAGACCCAAGAAATTCTGGAGCAGGCCAACCAGGCCAAGGATCAATTTATGGCGGTGGTTAGCCATGAGCTACGTACACCCTTGAACGCCATTGTGGGCATGTCTCAAGTCTTGCTGGAAGAGGCCCATGACCCTGACCAACAACGACAACTGGCCATTGTAGAAAAAGCGGGGGCTCACCTCACGCGACTTATGGATGATCTGTTGGATCTGGCCGCCATTAATGCAGGTAAACTCTCGATGGAATCCGAGCATATTGCTCTACAACCGTTTTTGGATGAGATCATGGGGCTGTTTATTCAACAGGCCCATCAAAAAAAACTGATGATCCAGCTAGAGCTGGACCCTAAGCTACCTCGTCATATTGAAGTTCCCGCCACACGCTTGCGTCAGATCCTGATCAACTTACTCAACAACGCCATAAAATTCACCGATCACGGGCTGATTTCGCTCTCTCTCTCCACGGCTCACTATCATTCCCAGGTGCACATTGAGGTTAAAGATACCGGCCAAGGTATATCGGAAGCTGCTCTACAGCAGATTCTTGAACCTTTTTTCCAAGTAGACAGTAGCGATACCCGCCAACAAGGTGGTGTGGGCCTTGGGCTGGCCATCTGCCGTGCATTGGTTGAAGCCATGGGTGGGCGTATTCATGTCAGTAGCCAAGTGGGGCTGGGTTCACGGTTTTGGTTTATCATTCCCTATATCAATCAAGATAAACCACAACAGCAAGGAGAGAGGGACAAGCTGGTGAATACAGCATCTTTGCCACCAAAGATGGTCCGTATGGATTAATCCCACCTTGATCCGAGCAACAACTTTTGACCGCTCTCTTTCGGTGCTACAGTAGCCTGACTTTTTCTCCCATAAGGCCGAATATCATCATGCATCGAGACGAAGCGGAAAAGCTGCTACAAACCATGGTGGGCTCAGACCAAGCCTGCTTTCGCCCCGATCAGTGGGAGGCGGTGGATGCCCTGGTCAACCACCAAAAGCGGCTTATGGTGGTCCAGCGTACCGGCTGGGGTAAGAGCGCTGTTTACTTTCTAAGCACAGCCATTCTTCGTCAACAAGGGGCCGGTCTTACCATTATTGTCTCCCCCCTTCTGGCCTTGATGCGTAACCAGGTACACGCCGCTAAACGGTTGGGGATTACCGCCACATCCATCAACTCTGCCAATAGTGACGATTGGGAATCGATCATTGAGGAGATCCTGGCCAACCGCATCGATGCCCTGCTTATCTCCCCCGAGCGGTTTAGTAACCCCAAGTTTATGGATACCGTGCTGGCCCGAATTCTTGACCACATTGGCATGTTTGTGGTGGATGAAGCCCACTGCATTTCAGATTGGGGACATGACTTCCGGCCTGACTATCGCCTACTGGTCCACATTATCCAGCAAATGCCCGCGAGCACACCTATTTTAGGCACCACGGCGACCGCCAACAACCGGGTACTACAAGATATCCAGGCACAGTTGGGGGATGTTGAGATCCTACGCGGCACACTGATCCGTGAGAGCTTACTTCTACAGAACCTACACCTACCCGATCAAACCAGCCGCATGGCTTGGTTGGCTCAGCATATTCCCAACCTGCCCCACAGTGGCATTGTCTATGTGCTGACCAAGCGGGATGCTGATCAGGTTTCAACGTGGCTTAACGATCATGGTATTCAAGCACTCCCCTATTACAGTGGGGTTATGGGTCCTGGTTTTGCGACCAGTAATGATTACCGGCTCTACCTGGAAGATCAGCTTATTAGCAACCAAATCAAAGTGCTGGTCGCCACCTCTGCATTAGGTATGGGTTATGACAAACCCGACTTGGGTTTTGTTATTCATTATCAGGCCCCTGGATCTGTCATCAGCTATTACCAACAGGTGGGCCGGGCTGGGCGTGCGTTAGAACAAGCTTATGGCATTCTTTTCCATGGGGTGGAGGATGAAGCCATTCATCGTCATTTTCGATCACAGGCTTTTCCACAAGAGCATGAGGTTGAGAGCATACTCCACATTTTAAAAACCCATGAGGGTGCGACCCTAAAAGAGATCATGCGCCATGGCAATTTAGGCTGGGGGCAGGTTGAGAAGGTACTCAAATTTTTAAGTGTGCAAAAGCCTGCACCGGTTATGAGGGAGGGGCGCACGTGGCAGGTCACCGACCACCCCTTTACCATGGATCATGCCCATATTGAGTATCTCACCCAGCAGAGGGAACAGGAGTGGCAGGAGGTTCAAGCCTATATTGAGAGCCAAACCTGCCTCATGCGTTTTTTACGTAACGCTTTAGATGATCCCGACGCCTCCAATTGCGGTCAATGTGCCGTGTGCCGTGGTCAATCCATCGTACCAACCAGCTGGGAAGCTGGGCAAGCCGAAGCCGCCCGCACCCTTCTGCAGCAAAGCCATATTCCCTTTGAACCAAGAAAGCAGACCGACACAGGTGCTTTTAAGGTTGAGAATATCCCCTACCGCATTCCCAAAAAACAGCAAGCCCAGCCGGGCCGCGTACTCTGCCGTTGGCAAGATGCCGGATGGGGCATGTTGGCGGCACAAGGGTATAAAAAACGCCGTTTTGCCGATGAGCTGGTCGAAGCCATGGCACAGATGATTGAACAGTGGCAGCCCAACCCAGCCCCCACCTGGGTGAGCTGTGTCCCATCCAGCCGGATTATGGACCGGGTTCCTGACCTCTGCTTACGTTTATCCCAACGCTTAGCTCTCCCTTTTGATCCCTGTGTGGAGCAGATCCAAAACAACGCCCGGCAAAAGCAGATGCAAAACACCTTTCACCAGTGCCAAAACCTGGATGGTGTGTTTAAGGTCGGTCGTATTCAACATCAAGGACCCGTACTGCTGATTGATGATTATGTTGATTCCCGCTGGACCCTAACCGTTGTAACCGCCTTACTGGCCCAAGCAGGGGTTGAGACCATCTACCCTGCAGCCCTGTTTACCTTAGACAATACAGCGTAAACAGCCGTCGTTATAAGACGACACAGAAGCAGAGCGGTTGCTAAGAGATCCCCCCAAACCGCACCATACGGAGCGCACGCTGTTGATGAACGTTCTGTGTTGCGGGCATAGAGCAAGGGGTCGCCATTGTTAACCCCTGACCGCTAATCAGCCACCTGTACAGAACAGAGTAAACCTGATGGTGATACGACAAAGGGCCCTTCTAAACATTTAGAAGGGCCCTTTGGGTACCACCCTATGACCAACGGGGAGCAGGCTCTGATTATTCAGGCCAAGGCTTTAGATCTTGAGGGGCAAAGAAGTAGAGCGCGCCACCATCTTGCTTCATCTCACCTGCGGTTCGCTCAGCAACGGGACCAAAACCGGTAAACAGATCTACCCGCCCGGCCCCACGAATGGCCCCTCCGGTATCCTGGTTGGCCACCAAACGCACCTCTTTTTTCCAACCCACTGGGGGTCCTTCACCGCTGAATTTTGGCAGCTCTGTACGGATCATGGCTGGCGCCCCACGGGGGAACAGCCGGTAGTCTGTGGCAATGGCCCGCCCCGGCTTTAGGGGTACCCCAATATTACCGTAAGGCCCCCCTGTAATCTCTTTAAAGAAGACATAGGAAGGGTTGTGGTTTAGCACACGCTGCTGTTGCTCTGGGTGCGCCTCCAACCACTTGCGTAGAACCGGCAGACTCATCGCCTCTTTAGAGACATGCCCCTCTTCAATAAGCAATTTACCAATGGAACGGTAGGGGTGACCGTTGGCATCGGCATAACCAACCCCCATCATGGTGCCGTCAGTTAGCTGAACCTTACCGGACCCCTGAACCTGCAAGAAAAACAGAGCCACAGGATCATCGACCCAAACCAGTTCCAGATCGCGATCTTTAAGTGCCTTTTTTTGCTCAATATCAGCTCGGTCATGGTAAGGCATCAACCGGTTGCCCTTACGTTGACCGCGCAACATGGTGTTGGGTAGATCCTTACGGAAATCGCGCAGACGCAAGGTCACCAACTCATCAGGGCGTTTATAGATTGGATATTTAAACCGTTCTGTCTGAACTCTTGATCCATAAAGAAGCGGCTCGTAGTACGCGGTAAAAAGCACACTACCCTGCTCATCATGACCCACAGCCTGGAAGGGGGTGGCGTTCTTATACATCCAACGGGCAAAGAGGTAAGGTTTGGCCGTTGAAGCACCTTGGGCCATTTGGCGGGTAAACTCAGCCATTTTGCCCATGGTGGTGTAGTAACGCCCAAAACGTACTTTTTTCTGAGCAGGTTGCCGCTTGTAATAGAAGTAGCTCTGCTCTAAGGCTTCCGCCCAAGCCCGCAGGGCCGCACGTTTGGGTTTGGGGATCGGCAAATCTTGCCAATCTACCTCGACCAACGCTTCCGAAGGGTGCATCTCCGGGGCCTGTTCTGGGATGTCGGGCTCTCCTAAAAAACTACATCCAGACAGCGTGATCAGGAGAGCAATCAGTAGTGCCCACGGGCGTTTACATAACATCGGTGCGCTCCCAAAGGTCGCATTTTTATGGGTGACAGGCAAAAATCTCATGCTCTATCTATGCAACCGTTGTTCCTGTTGCATGACAATAGGGATGATTTTTTAGGCAGGCTGACACATCGCACCCCAGAGATCTCTATAGGGAACATTACCTAGACCACACCCACGCCAAAAAATGGCTTGTAAATGCACGATCCTCACACGTTTTACGCCCCTGCAACCCTGCTGCACCGACGGTAGAACGAGAGAGAGCGATCACTCAGATGGTGATTTTGGCGGATGTGAAACCTGATCCCCACAGGTCACCTTACAGGATGTTGCCTCGGCTACCGGTTTACGCTCAGCAGGGGGTAGTGTCAGATTATTGCGCGGCATTAACCGCCATATAGCAAAAACAATCAGCAAGGGAAAGATCCAACCCATGAGCCAGCCTAAGGGATGATCTGCCTCATCTTGAAGCGTCGGCGTGGACTTGCCGTTGGGGGTTTGTTCTTGAACCTGAGGGAGGGTATCGGCGAGGGGGTGGGAAAGCTCGGCCCATCCAACAAAGAGCAGAGTCACCATGAACAACAGACGTACAACCATCATGGCACCCTTTTAGTGTGTAAGATTACGTGGCTGGGGGAAACATCCACCCCAGCCACGCAAAGCTTTGATCATGCTTACTAAGGCTGCTGAATAGCGGTAAGCTGCCAGTTGGGGCTCTGAGCGCCCTCAGGGCGGGCAAAGGCCCAGTATTCACTAATCAACTGAGGCATTTTAGGATCACCCTCCACAATCGTCCCACTGGCATCTTCAATGTACTCAATTAGGGAGACATTAAAGCGTACCGTCAGGTAATCCATACCTTGCTCATTCCAAGCTTCAACAATGGCTGCTTCATTAAAGTGAATATCTTTCACCACATCCTTTTGCCCACTGGCGATCAGTTGCTGGGCATGTGCATCCACATCCTTCATCATCTGCTCCGTCAATAGACCTTGCAGTTGGTTTGGATCGTAGTTACTCCAGGCCGATTGCAGCATTTCAAAACACCGCTTCGCACCATCGATGAAGGTGAACTCATCAAAGTTAGGGTCTTGTTCCATCAGCCGGGCCATGACCTGTTCCATCTCACTATCGCCTGCTGGGGCGGCATTCGCCTCCGTCTCGACAGGTTGAGAGGTTGATACTGGCGCTTCAGCTTGACGCTGCATCGGTGCGCTGTCGGTCTCTTCATCTAAATCATGCTGACTTTGACGCTGCTGGCCATGGGGCATGGGGCTGGCATAGGCTGTATCATCTGCCGGACGGCGACCAGCCATAAACTTTTTAACCAAAAAGAACACCCCGGCGCCCAAGAGCAGCATCATAAGCAACCCACCCAGGCCACCACCGGCACTGAACAGGGAACCTAACAGTCCACCCAACAACAAGCCGCCGAACAGACCACCCAACATGCCACCCATACCACTTTTTTTCTGCTGCTGCCCCTTACCGGTAGCCTGCTGCTGTTGTGAAGAGCGCTGGCTTTGACCGCTTGAAAAACGGCTGGGGCTGCTCTTTGGGGCGGTGTTCATACTCCGGCTACCTTTAAAGCCGAAAGAGGATTTACGCCCCATACGTGCATCGGCATCTTTAGGCATAACCACCAGTGCAGAGAACATGAAGGTTAAAACAATGGCAAACAGGGCAAACCATGTGCGTTGACGCATGGTATTTTTCTCCAGATTGGATGTGTGTAAAAATTCAAAAATAAAGGTTTAACACGTCCTACAGATGGGCTTGATCTTCAAACACCACCTAGGCTGTTCTAAAGTATCCACATGGATAAGGCAAGAACGCGTCGATGCTGTGCGGCACCTTACGCCCCCTTGGTTTGGCCGATCACCCTCTTAAAGCAGGACCGAACGGCATATTTTATCCATAAATAAACCACCTCACAGCACCAGTCCAATTGGGTACAGACTCTTCCCTTAAGACGGTACCAAAAGCCAATATGGGCTAACCTTTTTGGCGCACACGTGGCTGTTGTTTTTCCCGTGCTCTCCACAACACTTCCGCCAAATGTCGAACCTTGGTTGGGTGACCAGCCTCCTCCAACCCTGCTTGGGTATTAAGGATACACCCAGGGTTTGTGGCAACAACCGTCTGTGCCCCGGTCGCCTCAATGGCATCCAGCTTCTCTTTGCGGATTAAACGGCTGCGCTGTGGATAACGCACCATATACTCTCCACCAGCCCCACAGCAAGCCCCATCTCCGGCGATCTCCTCCACAGCGACAGGCAGTGCATTCAACAAAGATCGGGGCTCAGCATAAGTTCCCAAGCCATGCCGCATCTGACAATGGTCTTGAAAAGCCAAACGTCCCATACCAGGATCTTCCGCCGCCTGCTGCCACTGACTTTGATAGCGGTCCAAAAATTCAGTTAAGTCCAGAACCTTATCGGAGAACTGCTTGGCCAGCTCGGTATAGGCTTTCTCTCGCTTACCCACCGCTTTGCCGAAACTGCGCGCGGTAACCGTACAAACCGAGCTATCACAGATCACCGCCTCAACCGCACCCAGATCACCAAAGGCATCCAATGTGGCTTTGGCTTGGCGCATAAACGCCTCTTTATCCCCCCGCTCCCGGTGTGGTGCTCCACAGCAACCAAACCCTTGAGGGGTTACAACGCGAAAACCCAAACTCTGTAACAAGGCCCGAGCACTCATCCCTACATGGGGTAAAAACAAACGGGCCATACACCCCCCCAACAGAGCCACAACCGGTGCATCTTCTGCCGGTTCAGGCAACCATACAGGTACCGGGGGACGATGCGCGGGGATGAGCCGCTCCTTACGGGACAGAGGAGGAACAAGCCGCAACAGTGGCCGTACGATCCGTTGCACACCACCGCGTACATACCAGTCGAGCAACCGGGTAGCCAAGGCCGTTTTGGCGTGGCTATCGGTTATACCATGCAGCCATTGACCCATGGGGGTTGATGGAATGGGATCCAAAGCCCGTGCGGCCAACGACAGCTTGCCCGGACGCACCCCAACGGGGCAAGCCTGATGGCACGCCCGACAGCCAATACAGTGAGAGAGCGCATCCACCGCGTCACTGGGTTGAATGGCACCACGGATCAAAGCCAGCACAATCGATACCCGCCCCCGAGGTGATTGCATCTCCTCGTTTTCTACCTGATAGGTCGGGCATACCGGCAGACAGTAGCCACAGTGGGTACACTTTTCTGCATTTTTTAATTGGCTATACTTGGGTTTACTCACACATTTTCCAGTCATTGGTGGCTCTCCAGCTCCGTCACAGTTAGATATGGGATCGACCACGGAAAATTGCAAGGGGCACACACCATATCCCCTTTACATAGAGCCGCTATCTTTTACCTTTGTGTGAGCTTAAACCACGTTTCTCACGCTGTGGAATCAGCTCCACGCCCACCCTTATGCCCTTGAGGTTTGCGAAAAAACTTCTGTTGGCTATAATGGGCGATTCACTTTACATGGAATACGCGGATTTATAACCCGCGCTTTGCCTTCATAAATACGCAGGAGAAGACCATGGCAGGTCATAGTAAATGGGCCAATATTAAACACCGTAAAGGGGCCCAAGATGCCAAACGGGGCAAAATCTTTACCCGCTTGATCAAAGAGATCACTGTGGCTGCCCGTATGGGTGGAGGCGACCCCGACTCCAACCCCCGTCTGCGTGGTGCTATTACAGCTGCGCGGGCCCAAAACCTGCCTAAAGACACCATGGAAAAAGCCATTAAACGTGGCACCGGTGAACTGGAAGGGGTGGAGTACGAAGAGGTCCGCTTTGAAGGATATGGCCCCGGTGGTGTGGCCATTATTGTGGATTGTTTGACCGACAACAACAACCGTACCGTTGCCGATGTACGCCATATCTTCACCAAGTATGGCGGCAACATGGGTACCACCGGTTGTGTGGCCTTTATGTTTGATAAAAAAGGCCAAATTATGTTTGAAGCTGAAGGGCTGGATGAAGATGCCATTATGGAAGCCGCCCTGGAAGCCGGTGCTGAAGATGTGATCCAGGAAGAGGATGGTTTTGAGGTCTTAACCGACCCGAACGATTTCTCAGATGTACTGGAAGCTCTGGCCGAGGCAGGTTTTGATAAACCCATGGAAGCTGAAGTCACCATGCGCCCCCAGAACACCCAAGCTTTGGATGAGAAGCAGGCTTCTACCATGCTTAAGCTCTATGAAAAGCTTGAAGAGAACGACGACGTTCAGAATATTTACGCCAATTTTGAAATCTCCGATGAGATCATGGAGCGTTTGGATTAATGGCCAATGGTAGCCCCATCCGTGTGATCGGCATTGATCCCGGTAGCAATGTCACAGGGTGGGGCGTTATTGATGGCCTTGGTCAGCGTCAGCAGGTGGTGGAGTACGGTACCATCCGCTTAAATGGCAAAGACCCCCTCCCCCAGCGTCTACAACAGATCCATGCCCAACTGCTGACCATTATCGAACGCCTACACCCCCATGAGATGGCGGTAGAAGAGGTGTTTGTCTCGCAAAATGTACAGAGCGCCTTAAAACTGGGCCATGCCCGTGGCGCCGCCATTGTGGCTGGTGCCCAAATGGGTCTACCAGTGGCGGAATATACCGCTGTACAGGTCAAAAAAGCCGTGGTTGGCTATGGCCGGGCCGATAAAAACCAGATGCAGGAGATGATGCGCATGCTGCTTAATCTGGAAAAAAAACCGGCCCAGGATGCCGCAGACGGATTGGCCATTGCCATGTGTCATCTTAATCAGCGTCAGTGGCACCAACAGACCGTACCATCGGCCATTCTTGGCATCAAACAAGGGAGTGTGCGGCGATGATAGCCCATCTCAAAGGAACGGTTGCCACCAAACACCCAGATCACGTTGTGCTAGATGTTGGGGGGGTGGGTTACCGGGTCTTTATCTCCCTGGCCACCTATAACGAACTCCCCAGTGTGGGGGAAGCGTTCACCATCTTCACCGTCACCCATGTTCGTGAAGATGCCTTTTTGCTCTACGGTTTTCATACCGAGGCCCAACGTAGCCTGTTCAACCTACTGACCAATGTGAATGGTATCGGCACCAAGATCGCCCTGGCTGCACTCTCTACCTATGCCCCCGACGCTTTAACCGCAGCACTGTCAGGTGAAGATGTCACCATGCTTTGCCGTATTCCAGGTGTAGGAAAAAAGACAGCACAACGCATGGCTATGGAGTTAAAAGATAAAATGGGTGGGCTGCCAACTTCAGCAGCCATCGGTGGTGTGGCCGCCCCTGTGGCCGCCCCCTCCCCCGCAGGTATGCGAGAAGAGGTTGCCTCGGCCCTGCTTAATCTGGGTTATAAACGCCCCCAGGTGGATGCCGCCTTGGCCAAGGTCTTTGCCGCCCAAGAGATCACCGACCTGTCGGAGGCTTTAAAAGGGGCATTAAAAATTCTTGCCCCCACATCCTAACCCTCAGGGTGTCTCAAAGCCCCACGTTAGAACACCAGCAACAGCCCATGCGCCCCTAACACCGCCCCCATAACCGTAACCAAACTGACGGTTAGTAAGACCCAATGCATCTTCTGCATAAAGCGGAAGGTTCCTTCTGGGTGGGTTATGGCTTTTTCTTTAAAAAGGCGGTGCAGGATAAGGGGTTCCAACACAAAGAGGATGACGGTAAACAGGGCCCAAACGGCCACCATGGCATGCAACCACCAGTAGCCAGGCGTGCTAAACAGCGACCATCCATCCATTGTGTAAAGCATATAAAAACCTGTTAGCCCGGTCAGCAAGGTGGTGATACGTGCCTGTTTGGCAAAACGCTGTTCAACCTGCTCAAAAAACTGAACCCGCTCCTCAACGCGTTTCATACGTCGCACAGCGGGTAGTAAAACCGTGGTTACCATCGCCACCCCACCAATCCATAACACCACGCCTACCAAGTGTAACCCCCGCGCTACCACAGAAAAATCGATCTCCACGTTCCCAACCCCCTCGACCAACAGGTATCCACTAGACGATACGTACCAGAACCCATACGACTCATTCCATTCATACACCAGTTTTCGTAACAAGTATCATTCTTATTTTAACCCATGTACACCCTACTCGGACTGAGACACACCATCTCTTGATATGGTGTCATTCAAACCTTCATGCCTCAGGCCAATCTTAAGACAAGAGCCCCTCTTCACGGGTCATGCTGCCGATGTCTTCACCCTCCCCCCCCCCACAGCTTCGTGCGCAAATTAAGGCAGGGTTTTTGAACCTAAAAAACCGATGACCATCACAATCAGCCCTGTTTAGCTTTCCACCCTAAAAACCAAACATGGGATAGAAACCAGAGGCTTCACATGTTATTTTTTAAAGATATCGTTTTTTCATCATGAAGCATTACATGCGGCACTTAACCAACGAGCGACACACTTTTTTTATATTAGGAACCACCTTATGAAATCTCATAAGCAACCTTGGTTTACATGGGCTGTTTTGCTCATACCTGTGCTCTTTATGAGCGCATGTGCCACAACCCCACCTGTGACCAATAGCAAAAATCTACTCAACACCTGCAACGTCTATTTAGCCAGCAACCGTCTCTCACTGCCTGAAACCCCACAGGGAGAAACGCCGAAAAATGCGATGGATTGTTACCAAGCGGTGTTACACCAAGACCCAGGTAACAGTGATGCCGCCAAAGGTCTGTGGAAGGTGGAAAAACGCTATGCGCGCCGTATTGAAACAGCCTTACGCACCAACAACCGATCCCAGGCTAAAAAAGATTTAAAACGGCTGAGGGTGGTCAACCCTGAAAGCTCTTTCATCCCCAAACTGGAACGAAAGATCACCCCGCGCTCAAAAACAACCACCCGCCGTACCGTAAAACCAGCTAAGAAACAATTAGAGACTAACCGGGCGGATATTGCCGCACAGTGGCGCAAGCAGATACGTGAACGGTATAAATCCAAACCATCCAAACAGCTCAAAAAGTCCCGTTCAAATAAGCCTAAACTAATCCGCCCTACGCTTAATAAAGGAAAAGAATTTGAAATTTAAGTGCCTTACCTACTTTATTCCTGCTCTTTTCCTGCTGCTTACCGCCGTGCCTGGGCATGCTGAAGATCTACCCTTACTCTTTTTGGAGAACGATGGTAAGAGCCTAGAAATACAGATCCACAACTACCTAGAAGAGAAAAAAGGGTGGAAATTAACACGCCGCTGGATGGGGGAAGACAAAGAGGATCTGGTTCTTATTTTTAAAGGAAAATATAAAGGTACCCCCATTTTCCTCTTTATTGATTCCAGCATCAGTGCCGTTAAACGCAATAAAAAAACGGGGAAAGAGACCTTGTTGGAAAAGGTCATTAAGGTGCGTGGCAGCATTAAATGCCATTTAGGCAAGTCCAAAAAGAAAAAAGCTCTGCTGCTGGAGGCCATGAACCACTATAAGCGCAACTACTGGAACCCCCCATCGCTCTATTTGGATAAAAACAACAACATCACCTACCAATGGCCCATCAATATTGCGGGTGACCATGCGCCCATTCATGCTGGGCAGGTATTAAATGTGGTTCAAAAGCTGATCCACAGCGTGCATCAATACATCTACCCGATGAAAAAGAAGTTCTGTTCGTAAAGCCCCAAAGCATGCGCTAAGACAAGACGCCTGCCCGTATTAGGGCAGGCTCTTTTATGGGTTATGCCCCACCACCCCGGCCAATATCTCATCGCTGATCCCTCAAACTGTACGGTCATATTTCAACATCCCTTCCCCTGCTTGGGGATCCCCAGTAGAGTATAGGATTGAAAGAAATTTCGGGGCATACCCTGCCCTGCTCCACCACGCCACGGAGGGCGTGTTTCATGGAAGAGATGCCATCCCGCATCATCTCGGGGGATCCCGAGCACGGTGAACCGTTCCAAGAGAACGGCCTACGCCCTAAATACCTCAATGACTTTGTGGGGCAAAAAGCCTTAAAGGCCAACCTCACCGTCTTTCTGCATGCCGCCAAACAACGTGCTGAAGCCATTGACCATATCCTACTGCATGGCCCGCCAGGGCTGGGCAAAACCACCATGGCGCAGATTATCGCGTCAGAGATGGGTGTCGGCCTACGTTCAACATCCGGCCCGGTCATTGATAAAGCCGGGGATCTAGCCGCACTGCTGACCAACCTAAACCCTGGTGATGTACTGTTTGTCGATGAGATCCACCGTCTAAGCCCAGCCGTTGAAGAGATTCTCTACCCTGCCATGGAGGATTTTCAGCTGGATATCATGATTGGTGAAGGGCCTTCAGCCCGATCCGTCAAGATTGACCTTCCCCGTTTTACCCTGGTTGGGGCCACCACCCGTGCCGGTATGCTCACCAGCCCCTTACGGGATCGGTTTGGTATTTTGGCCCGTATGCAGTTCTATGAGCCCGATGAACTTCAACAGATTGTGACCCGCTCGGCAGCCATTATGGAGATTGAGATCTCCCCCGAAGGGGCATTTGAAATTGCCCGTCGTTCACGGGGTACCCCACGTATTGCCAACCGCCTGCTACGCCGGGTCAGAGATTTTGCTCAGGTCGCCGGTCCTGGCCATATTGATAAGGACCTTGCTGACCGGGCCCTTTTGGCTTTGGAGGTGGATCGCAGCGGTCTGGACAACATGGACCACCGCTTGCTTAGTGCCCTGTTGGACAAGTTTGGGGGGGGACCTGTTGGTTTGGATACCCTAGCCGCCGCCATTGGTGAAGAGCGCTCAACCATTGAAGATGTCATTGAGCCCTACCTGATCCTACAAGGGCTGCTGGACCGGACACCAAGAGGACGTAAGGCGACACCATCCAGTTACGAGGCCATGGGTCGTCCGTCACCCCGTAACCTGCAGCAAGGAATGCTGCTATGAGTTTGTTTGAACAAGCGATTCGGGTCTATTACGAAGATACCGATGCCGGCGGTGTGGTTTACCACAGTCGCTACCTGAACTTCATGGAACGCTGCCGGACAGACTGGTTACGAAACCTGGGCGTGGAACAAGAAAGTTTGGCACACGCAACCGGGTTACGCTTTGCAGTCACACACATGGAGATCGCCTTTCAGAAACCGGCACTCCTTGACGATCTTTTGACGGTTTCTGTGTCGGATCTCCGACGCAGACCCGCCAGTCTTGCTTTTACCCAGGAGATCAAACGACAGGATACCCTGCTCATTCAAGCAACCGCCCGCGTGGCTTGCCTGGATGAAAATTTGCGCCCGGTACGCCTGCCCGTTGATCTTTTGCAACGATTGCCACAATAGAGGCTGTCATGAATAACCACAGCATATTTGATCTCATTGCCCAGGCCGGACCGGTGGTACAGCTGGTGATGTTCTCCCTGCTGGTTGCATCGGTGGTCTCATGGGCCATCATTTTTGATAAGTGGCGTCGTTACCGTCGTATCAGCCAGGATGCCGAGGCTTTTGAAGAGCGCTTTTGGAGTGGCGGCAGTGTTGCCAGCCTCTTTCAGAGTGCCACCAAAGAGTGGCCTGATAGCCCCATGGTGGTGATGTTCTCCGCGGGGTTCCGCGAGTGGAAGCGCTGGGAAAGCAATGAACCCACGGCCGACAACGAGGGGGATTTGGTCACCAATGTACGCCGTGCCATGACCGTGGCCCTAAACCGTGAGATTGAAACCCTGGAAAAGGGGTTAACCTTCCTGGCAACCGTGGGCTCTACAAGCCCCTTTATTGGCCTGTTTGGGACCGTATGGGGCATTATGAACGCCTTCTTGGGCCTAACCGGTGCCAAAGCCAGTACCTTAACCATGGTGGCACCCGGTATTGCTGAAGCACTCATTGCCACAGCCATGGGCCTGGTTGCAGCCATTCCTTCGGTGATCGCCTACAACAAATACTCCTCTGAACTACGCCGTCTACACGCCAAAATGGACAATTTTGGTGCGGAGTTCCTTAACATTTTGGAGCGCCGGGCCGCTGCCCGCCGCCGGGGGCAATGATATGGGTATGAGCACAGGCATGAGCGGTAATGGCGTACAACGCTACCAAGCCATGAGTGAAATCAACGTGACGCCACTTGTTGATATCATGCTGGTTTTACTTATTATTTTTATGGTAACCGCCCCCTTATTGACCCATGGCATTGAGGTAGATCTACCCAATGCTCAGGCCGACGCCATGACAGCCCAGGCCGAACCATTGACCATTAGCGTAACCGCCGACGGCACCCCTTCCATTGAAGGAGAACGCATGACCCTACCTCAACTGGTAGACAAAGTGCGCTATATCCGTCAATCCACCCCAGAGATCCGTATCTTTGTACGGGGAGACAGCGCCGCCCAGTATGGCAGCGTCATGGGGGTCATGGGCTCATTAAAATCAGCTGGCATAGAACAAGTTGGCTTGATAACAAAACCCAGCAATAGCTGAGTATAAGGGGTCTTTGACGATCATGTATGTGGAGCGGCAATTCTTTGGTTGGTCAGTTGGCCTGCACGTTGGTGTGGTGCTGGTTGTCCTGCTATTGCCGATTCTCAACCCCAAGGTTGGGGCTGAGCCTCAACCTATGATGGTCAATCTGGTGGATCTACCGGTTCAGCAACCACAACCGCCCACAGCTCCTGAGCCCCCTCCGGTTAAAAAGCCTGAGCCGCCCAAACCTGAGCCCGTTGTGGAGCCGCCCAAACCGGAACCTGAGCCAGAGTCTGAGACCATTGCGGAGCCCCCCCAGCCAGAACCTGAGCCCACGCCACCGGAGCCTGCACCGCCACCTGAGCCCGAACCGGAGCCCCAGGTCAAAGCGATTGAGGAGGCACCACCAACAAAAAAGGTGTCTGTGGCACCCATGCGGCGCAAACCTGACCCTAAAAAAATAGCGGCAGAAAAACGAAAGAAGCAGGAACAGCTCAAGAAAAAGCGGGAGGAAGAGGCCCGTAAAAAAGAGCTGGCGCTTAAGAAAAAGCGGAAGGAAGAGGCCCGTAAAAAAGAGCTCGCACGTCAAAAGGCGGAAGAAAAACGCAAAAAAGAGCTGGCGCGTAAAAAGGCCGAAGAGAAACGTAAAAAAGAGTTGGCCGCTAAAAAACTGCGGGACGCCCTGGCTAAAGAGCAAGCCCGCCTAAAAGCGGAACGAGACCGTGCTGAAGCCATACGATTGCAACAGCGTAGAGCGGCTGCTCTGGATAAACAGCAAAAAGTTGAGGTTCGACGTTGGCAAGGTGCCCTGCGCAATGCGGCGTATAAAGCGTGGCGTCCACCTTTTGGTGTGGACATCTCCAACATGAAGACCAAGGCATCGGTCAAGATCACCCCGGATGGCCGTTTAAGTTTGATTGGTATTACTCAATCTTCTGGGTTTTCTCCGTATGATGATTCGGTTCAACGTGCCATTGCAGCAACCCGTAGTTTACCGAAGCCACCGGGTCACTGTAAGCCGTGCCGAGGTGTGATCTCCATTAGCTTCACCCCTTCACGGTAAACGCACATGAAGTGGCGTAGCCTGCTCGCTCTGCTCATGATCCTGTTGCCCACTTTGGCAACGGCCAAACCCAGCCAACAGGCCATCCAGCAATGGGGGGCCAAGGTGGTCGCCCAAGTGGAGGCCAACTGGTATCCACCTGCGGGTATTGATAGCCGGGGGTTACAGGTACAACTGACCATACAACGCACCCAAGCAGGTGGGTTACGCATCCATAAGGTCCGGCAATCTTCAGGTCACACACGTTTTGATGACTCGGTCATCAGTGCCATTAAACGGACCCACGATCTACCCTCACCGCCACAAGGCTGCGGTATCTGCAACAAACGCATTACGTTTAATTTTGCCCCTGGGGCCAAGCCACAACCAGCCGCGCAGATCCAACACAAAGATCCTCAGCGCATCGCACCGGCCCCCCGAGTTCGGCACATTAAACCCTTACCAGCCGTTGCACAGAAAAAGCTGGCATCACCCCCTAAAAATCCAGCGCCTTCCCCCAAAAGGGTGAAACAAAAACCAGCAGGTTTTACACAAGCCATCAAGAAACGGGTGAAACAGGGCCCAACAGCTGCACAAACCGCCGCTGATCAAGCCCAACAACAAGCCTGGATGACACAACTACACAACCTATGGCGCCAGAACTGGCAAAAACCGGAAGCCATAGAGACAGCATCCCTTTCTGGACAATGGCGCATTAAATGGGATGGCATGGGTGGGGTTGAGATCCAGGAGATGACCCTAGGTAGCGGTCATATGGTGGTGGATCAATCCATTGCCCGGGCTTTGCAGGAGATACAGGGGTTAACCCGGCCACCAGCCCGTTGTAAAATTTGCCAGGACTCCATGTTAATCACCTTTGAACCTGGCTCGCTAAAAAAGCAACGACCTCAACCTGTTCAACCACCCTTACCACCTGTTCGGGTTGACCCCACGGCCGACCCTAATATGGACCTGGAACTGGATGAAGATGAGGATATGGCAGATATGGAGTCTGCCTTGCAAGCACCCAAACAACCCCGCATGAAATCGGCCCCCTTAAGTGTGCCCTCTGCGGTGGAGCAACAACGTGCGGTTGCCCGTTGGTTTAAACATGTACGGGCTGCAGTTCAAGAAAAATGGATCAAACCTGGGGGGGATACCCACCAGGGACGAACCATGATGATCCGCATACAATGGTTGGAAAATGGAACCCTGGAATGGGTGACCACCGTTCGACCATCGGGTCATGAGACCTTTGATGAATCGGTCTTAAAAGCGGTAGAAGCGGTGGATGAGGTCGCAGATCCACCTGAGGGTTGCAGTCTATGTCTGCGCCCCATCTATATTACCCTGCATAACGAATAACCATGAACGGGCGAGTCCAGATCATGAACCATCTTCTTCGTATACTCCGTCATATGGGCACCCCACTGCTGGGTCTAACCCTGGTGATGTTACTGGCTGCTCCTGCTCGAGCACAGATGGAAATTGATGTGCAAAAGCAGGGTTTGGAACCCATGCCGATTGCGGTACCGGCCTTTGCTTCGGTCTCAGCCAACGGTCATGTGGCGCCGCCTAACCGTTTTAACCGTCAGATCACAGCATTGATTGTGGCTGACCTTCGCCGTAGCGGCCTGTTTAACCCGCTTAATCCAAAAGCGTTTTTACAACCATCGGATAAGTTATGGAAACAGGGACCCAACTTTCGTAAATGGCGCTTGGTTGGGGCCGATGCGGTGGTACAAGGGGCGATCACCCAACGGGGAAGCCGTATTCAGGTCGATTTTTTCCTGCATGATATCTACCGGGGTAAGCTCATTGGTAAAGGGTGGCGTTTTACCACCAAACCTTCGAACTGGCGTCATGTGGCCCACCGGGTTGCCGATGAGATCTATACCCGCTTAACCGGCGAACGTGCCTACTTTACTTCACGCATTGCCTTTGTGGCCAAACGTGGTAAACAGAGCTTTCTCTCCATGATGGATGCCGATGGCGCCAACCGCATGGATTTGAAGGTAAAGGGCCGTAACGATCTGGTCCTGACCCCACGCTTTTCACCCGATGGCGAGCGCTTGCTCTACATCTCCTATGAAACGGGTGAGCCACGCATCTACCGTTGGGACCTCTATACGGGTAAGCGGGTACGCCGTTCCAACTATCCTGGCTTGAACTCTACGCCAGCATGGTCACCCGATGGTCGCCATATGGCCTTAACCCTCAGTAAAGATGGTAATGCTGAGATCTATGTCATTGATATGCGGAGTCAGAAATTAACACGCCTGACCTACAACGCAGCCATTGACACCTCACCATCCTGGTCACCGGATGGACGCCGTTTGGTCTTTACCTCAGATCGGGCTGGCACCCCACAGCTTTATATCATGAATGCGGATGGTCGCAATGTTCAACGCCTGACCCGCCGTGGCAAGAGCAGCACCGCGCCTAAATGGTCACCCCGTGGGGACAAGATCGCGTTTGTACGCGGTGGAGGCGGTAAATTCCGTATTGCCGTTATCGGCACCAACGGACGCAATGAAGTGATGCTTACCGATAGCTGGATGGATGAATCCCCCACATGGTCACCCAATGGTCGGGTCATCCTATTCTCCCGTCAACAACGCGGAACAGCCCGTACCCGGCTCTATACCATCGACATCACAGGCTTTAATGAGCTGGAAGTTCCACTGGAACAGGGCATCAGCGCCTCCGATCCTTCTTGGTCACCCGTGATCAAATAATAAGGGGTTGGCATACGGGATTTATCGTAACCCAAGAAAATAATGGAAAATTGGTAGGCAAATCGCCAAAAACGGCACATAATGTGCTGCTACAACAGGTATCACAAAGGTACGGTCATTGATGACCATACCGGGATCTGGTTCAAATGAATCAACATATCCCATTGAAAAAAAAGATCAATCGCCTACAGGCGTAGGGAGAATGAGAAGATGAAACGCACAGGTCTGTTCATTACTGCGGCACTGCTTACCGGAATTTTGACGGGTTGTGGCGCGTTGCCTAAAGATAAGCCCGGTGATCTGCGTCAAGAACAGATGCAAGATGCTGAAAAAGGCGCGGAAGAAGCGGGCAACGGTCAAGCACTAACCCGCCCAGAAGGCACCACAGAGGAAATTGGTGGTGGTGAGGGCATGGAAGGCAGCCAGTACACCCCTGGTTCCAGCTATGGTGATGAGCAAGGTGGCTATGGTGTGGCAGGCAGCACCCAAGATCCCATGGGTCGCCCTGAGAACATGATCTTCTTTGGTTATGACTCGGAAGCACTCACCTACGAAGCTCAAAATGTGCTGGCGCAACATGCGGCCAACATTGTTAAGGGCGGTGTACAGATGGTGAGTGTCGAAGGACACTGTGATGAACGTGGTACCCGTGAGTACAACTTGGCCCTGGGCCAAAAGCGTGCAGATGCGGTTAAACGTTTTCTCAATGCTCAAGGGGTACCCATGAGTGTGATGCGCACCGTCTCCTACGGTAAAGAGCGTCCTCTCTACACCGGGCATAATGAATCATCCTGGGCCCAAAACCGTCGTGCGGTTCTGCTTTATCAGTAATCTAAGCTACCGTCTAAACAATTTGGTGACAGACCCGGTAAACCCGACTTTCATTAACAGGTCGGGTTTACCCGTGCCACCACCCTTTATCAAGATGTGTGAGGTTCGACATGGATAAGTCGATGCAATCCCAACCTCTATTGGCTACCGCCCGCCGTCTCGCTTTGGTGACTGCGCTGGGGTTAAGTCTGACGGCCTGTGTGGCCAACCCCAACGCCATTGGTGACCAACAGGGGGAGCGTGCCAAACCGGTAAAAAGCCCAACAGAGCTGGCCATAGATGAGGTGCACACCAAGCTGGATGCCCTCACCGCTGCTGATGCTTCCCGCCGTACAGCCCTAACGGATCAAAATAAACGTCTGGAGCTGTTACAGCAGGAGATCACCACCCTGCGTGGTGAGCTGGATCAAACGCGTCATGGCGCCCAACAGCTTGGCCAACATGTGGCAGAACTGCGTAACTACATTGCCCGTGCTTATGGTATGCCTGTGCAGGCCCCAAGCAATGATTTTATGGCTCAGCCTACCCCACAACCCTCAGAGTTAGGGGCACAACCGGCGCTTAACCAAGCTGGTACCGGCTTGGTGGGCATGCAGACACGACCGGATGCCAACCAAACCACAGGCATGAACCCGCAGGGCACCAATCCAGGTTTGAATACAGGCATGCCCATTACAAATATATCTGGGCAGCCACCTAACCCTGCCATGCAGCCTCCCGCCATGCCTGGGCAACAGCCCGCTATGGGGCAAGGTATGCAGCTGCCCACAATGGGGCAAGGCATGCAACCACCAGCCATGCCTGGACAGCAGACAACTTTGGGGCAGAAGATTAATATGGGGCAGCCAGGTCAAACACTGCCCCCCGGTGGCCCCATTGCACCAACCCAGCCACCAAAGCCTGAAACCATGGCTCAGGCCACCACGGCCAAAGGCTCCTACGATCAAGCCAAACTCTATGTGACCAGTGGCCAATATGACCGTGCTCAAGAGCTGTTTGAAGGGTTCTTAAGTCAGTATGAGGCGGATCCCCTGGCGGATAATGCTCAGTATTGGTTGGGTGAGATGCACTATGTACAACGCAACTTCCGTAATGCGTTGGTCGAGTTCAATAATGTACTGGTTAAATGGCCAAATAGCGCAAAGGTACCCGATAGCCTGCTAAAAATTGGCTTTAGTTTCTATGAGCTGGAAGATTACGAAAATGCACGCCGTGCGCTGGAGCAACTGGTACAGAACTATCCAGATGCCAATGCCGTTCCCCTGGCGATGCAACGTATTAAACGCATAGATCAGGTAAAAGCCAATTTGCGTTAAGCATCATCCAGAGTAGATATAAAAAAAGAGCAGGCACCCAGTGCCCGCTCTTTTTTTGTTTTAAACACCACGCATGTTGAGATGGTGTACAAACAACGGCCATGCAACTGGCGCTTTCGGTTAAAAAGCCCTCCCCCATACCTTTGAACCACTTATAATCCGCTCACCCTGGAACCAGAGTGTTATCCGCTAACAACGACACCAGTTCTGCCCCACAGATCAACCAAAGTGACAGATTACCATTTAAACACCTGCATAACTTTACCCAGCATCTTTAACTTTTTCCCCCCGGTTAATTCCGGCCCTACCCGAGCCAATGTCTCATAAAACCCATGGGCAGGGATGGCATCGTTCACTCGTGCGATCCAATCTCGTTCCATACCATGGCGAATTTTACCACGGGAGGCATCTACCCAGTCGGCACAGCGCAAAGCGTTGACCAGCTCAGCATGGCCACCTTTATAGGCAGTTATCTTGTGGTGGTAGAAAATCAGGTTGTGAATAAGATCTTTTTCAAACCCTAACCCCTGAGCTTCATTAACCTTCAATGCCTGGGCGATGGAGGGTTCCAGATAGGCCAAATCCTGATCGGTCCACAATCCAATATCATGATGCACCAACGCAAATTCAATTTCTGCACGGTAGCGCTGGTCACCCTTTAAAAACCAAAGGGTGTGGTTCAACACCCGATAGATATGGCCTCTATACCCGGCAAAGTCAGGCCCTATGAGCTTTTCATAGGGGGACAACCAGTGATCTAGGGTTTCTGAGTGGGTCATGATATCAACATCCACGGATTCCATTTCAAACTCCATACAAAGGGGTTAAGGCTTGCCTTTGATTTCACCACACACTAGGCTTGTCTGAAATGACAACTATCGACTGATTTACGCCATGACCTATTCACGACGCATCTTTATTCTCATCACCCCTGGTTTTGAAATTATGGATCTGGCAGGACCTGCCGCTGTTTTTCATACCGCATCCAGCTTGGCCGATGAGACCCCCTATACACTGCATACACTCTCGATCTGTGGTGGCATCATCAGCAGTTCAGCGGGGATTGCGGTAGAGAGCCTAGCCCTGCACACCATCACATTCACCCAGGATGATACCCTGCTTATGGCGGGTATGGCAGAATCACGGGTTCAAGAAACCTTGGCAGATACTGAGCTTTTGACCACATTGTGCCGTACAGCCCAGCAGGTTGGGCGCATGGGTTCGGTTTGTGCTGGTGCCCTAGTTTTAGCCGCAGCGGGTCTGTTAAAAGGTAAACAAGCGACCACGCACTGGGCAGCTTGCCCCCTACTGGCCAAACTGGCACCAGAAGCTGATCTACAGCCCGATGCACTGTATGTGACCGATGGCAACCTGTGGACATCGGCGGGTGTAGCAACAGGTATGGATATGGCGTTAGCAATGCTAGAGAGTGATCTGGGTTCCACACTAAAAGGTCAAACCGCCCGTTATTTGGTTCTCTATGCCCATCGGCCAGGTAATCAATCCCAGTTCAGCACGTTGCTACAGACCCAGCTTCAAACGGACACCCCTTTTGCAGAGGTTGTGCAGTGGATGGATGCCAACTTAGACCGAGATTTGCGGGTAGCGGATATGGCCGATAAAGCTGGCATGTCTGAACGGGCCTTTCATCGGCGGTTTCGAGCGGTTCATGGGCAGCCCCCGGCAAAATTTCTCTCCCAACTCAGGGTAGAAAGGGCCAAACAACTGCTGGAAAAAGGTCATAGTGTACAACAGGTGACCTCGGCTGTAGGCTTTCACTCAGAGGCGGGCTTTCGTACCATCTTTACAGCCTATGTGGGTATATCCCCCTCATTACATAAAAAGCTACATACAGCAAACATTCACACATCTCCAACCAAAAACAGCTACCATTCCAAAAGCTAGAGTTCGGTAGCGACCTCCCCCCGTCACCACGACAAGGCCCTTTTTTTCAGGATTCTCCACCCTTGCTCTCCACCACCTGGGTCACATGATTAGCGACCCCACACACAGGAGATGCTCGCTTTTGCAGCTACGGCATGCTAACTGCTTACATTATTTAAGGGATGGCGCAAAGAACAGATCGTGAGCGCCCCAAACATGACGGTTCTCGAGGGGGGAAACAACATGTACCATACGGATCACCGTAACCTAAGTCGTTTCTGGTCATTTTGCTGCATCTTACTGCTTTCAACATCTGTCCATGCTGCCGGGAACCCGCCCGTTCAAGTAACCAACGCCTACTTTACTTCAGCTCTTTCAACATCACAAAACGATACGCATAAACAACCTGTTGCGCGCATGTTACCGGCCAATCATGTGGGGACTAAGGGATACTTTGTGCTTGATCTGCTCCTTCATGAATCCGGCACTCACAAAATCCAGATCAGTATTGCCGATGATGACAACACCCTTTTAGATGAGATGCACTTTCAGCCCATTCAGGTTACAAAGCCTTATGGTGGCGATGTCTATACCATTATCAGTGCGTTAAGTGGTGGGGTACCAGAAGGGTTGCTTAATTTGGTTATATCCGACCGTATTGATCAGAAAATTGCCTATCCCGTGGGGCACTATGCCATCCTGACCCGTGCATTCAGTGTGCAAGATGCCCTTAAACAGCACGCAGGTCTACCCACAACCCCAACCGCTCACATTCAGAAAAAAACCACCAAAACCCAAACTAAAACACCCAGTTTTTCTTGTTATACCGTACGGTTAGGCGTGTTTTTTAACCAAAAACATGTGCACAGCTTAAAAGCATCCATGCAAAACCATGCTCTGCCCGGTTACTTTGAAGCCATTGAGGTCAAAGGCAAGTCTATGTGGCTATTAGGTGTTGGCCCCTTTAAACAACGGCAACATGCCCTCAAGGTTCGCAATCAAATTGGCCAACAGCTGGCGGTGGAAAAACCCTTTTTAAGGCATATCTGGAACCAGGGTGGAACCGTGGGGGAACGGGCCGCCTGTCGAACACTCCAAGCCCCCCCACAGCTTGCCTCTCCTGCAACTTGACATACCATCAACCTGTTTAAATTGACAGCGGGGCAAATCTTTTTCACACTCCAAGGCATAAGAGATCAAATGCGTTGTTTAAAGTGAAAAAAATGGGAGCCCCCTCATGCCACCTCTACCAGATATTGGTTTGGAAACGCAGACCTTTGAACGGCTGCTTATCCAAAACCAACGCAGCCCTGGGTTTTTAAAAAAGCTGTTCACCCTCTATATTACCGATGGCACCCAACTGCAGAACAAGTTTCAGCAGGCCCACGAGGCTGGGGACCAGGAAGCCATGCGACTGCATGCCCACACTTTAAAATCTGCCAGTCTTAATGTCGGGTTAACCCGCATCAGTAACCTTGCCCGCGCTTTGGAACAGAACTGTATAGACGGTAAGGAAACCACGCCCCCTTTTTTGGCCCTACAACAGCAGTGGCAGGTAGCGATTCCCAAAATAACAGCTTATCTGGATACCCTATAGGCACTGATCAGCATATATTTGAGACACAGGGGCAAGCTTTAGCTTCCCCAACAACCCATCATATATGTTAAAATATGTAAGAGGATAAACAACACTTTATAGAGAGCCTATCACTCCCCTTGTTCAGAACATGGCACCACGTGTCATGGAACGGGAGGATTGTTTTTAATTAAATGACCAGAGCTATCATACAACACCACGATCCACACTGAAGAAACCGATAATAAACGAGATATTGTGTTATTTTTTGATAAGGAATTTCAGTACCATGCGCACCATTTTAATTGCTGAGGATGATGCCACCAGCGCCTTTCATTTGGAGACCTTTTTAACCTCTGAAGGTTATAAGGTTCTCATGGCTGAAAATGGCCAACAGGCTGTCGACTTATATCAGGAGAAAAAGCCGGATCTGGTTATTATGGATATCCTCATGCCGATCCTTAATGGTTATAAAGCAACCCAACAGATACGTGCATCCATCGGTAAAGATGAGATTGATCCCCCCATCCTCTTCCTTACTTCGGTTGAAAGTGATGAAGAGCTGGCCCACTGCTTGGCCTGTGGAGGGGATGATTTTGTTTTAAAGCCTTTTAACCCCATTATTCTTAAAGCCCGCCTGCGCTCTTTACTCAATCGGCTGGTTCTGGCTGAAGAGAAACAGCACGCCCTAAACCAAATTGCGGCGGTTCTCCATAAGCTCAGAGAAAGTGCCCATTTTGAACCCAAGCAGTTACACTTTGTGCAACAGCCGATCAGCCGGGTCAGTGGCGATGTGGTTTTATCCGCCACTAAACCCAATGGCAACCGATTAATCGGTATTGGGGACTTTACCGGGCATGATCTACCCGCAGCCATTTGCGGCCCCCTGGTTATCCCCAAATTTTATGAGATGACCGCTCAGGGCGTGGCCACCGAGACCATTTTTAACAGCATCAATAAAAACCTCTATGACAAGCTCCCCCAGGGGTTTTTTATGGCGGCTTCGTTCATGGAGTTTAATCCTGTTAGCTATGAGGTCTCGCTGTGGAATTTTGCCGCACCAGGTATTTTCAGCCATCAGGATGGGGAGTGGGTCTGCCATCAACTGCATCAGCTACCACTCGGTGCCCTGGAAAATCTTCACCTTCCCATGACTTCAGCCACTTTTCAAAGCAAACCAGGGGATCGCCTGTATGCCTACTCAGATGGTTTAAACGATACCCTTGAGGTTCTTATGGAGAGTGGTGAATACGATCTGCTCACTCAGTTTTTTCAGGATATGGATGCCTCTGATAGCCCAACCGAGCAGATTAAAAACCCCACAGAGGGGGCACAAAAGGTCCTGGATATGGCCAAGGATGATATCACCGTGGTTAGCTTGATGATTCCTTAAACCACCCCGCTATGCTACCATGGCGCTTTTTTACCACTCTTTGTTTTGAAGTCGTCGCCCATGTCCTCAGCTGTTGTTCTGCTCTCTGGTGGTCTGGACTCTGCCACTGTTCTACGCTTGGCCCATAATCAAGGCCACCGCATCCACGCACTAAGTTTTCGCTATGGTCAGCGTCATACCACAGAACTGGATATGGCAGCCAAACAGGCTGAGAGCCTACCCCTGGTAGAACACCGTGTTATGGATCTGGATCTCTCCCTATTTGGCGGTTCGGCCCTAACGGCTGATATTCCTGTACCCAAGGATGGGATCGAGAGTGATGCCATACCTGTTACCTATGTACCCGCACGTAACATGGTTTTTCTCTCTTTGGCACTGGCTTGGGCAGAAGCTTTACAGGCACAACATCTCTATATTGGTGTCAATGCGGTAGACTATTCGGGTTATCCAGACTGCCGTCCTGAGTTTATTCGTGCCTTCCAGCAGACCGCCAACTTAGCCACCAAAGCAGGGGTTGAAGGACAAGCCTTTACCGTACACACCCCCCTGATCGACCTAACAAAAGCACAGATCATTCAAATGGGGATGAAACTGGGGGTAGATTATGGCCAAACCCGCTCCTGTTACGACCCCGATACAGCAGGTGAAGCATGCGGCTTATGCGATGCCTGCCGCCTGCGCCTACAAGGGTTTGCAGATGCGGGGCATACTGACCCAGCGCCTTATCAGAGGTTCTGACCTTTGGATGATAAAAAGCGGGCAGCCCTGGTACGCCGTTTTCAGGCACATCTGGCCAATTTACTCCCCCAATGGCCCCTGAGCACGCCACTTTTGGTGGCTGTCTCTGCAGGCGTGGACTCCACCGCCCTACTGCACCTTTTAAAAGCTTGCTACCCCGGCCCCCTACACGCCGCCCATTTTGATCATGCCCTACGACCCTGCTCAGCCTTGGATTTGGCCCACCTTATCGAGCAGTGCCAGAACAACCAGATTAAGCTTCATCATGCGCAATGGAGCCCCCCCGACCATAAATCAAACCTCGCGGCTAAAGCCCGCCAAGCCCGCTATGCATTTTTAGGGGACGTTGCCCAACAGATCAGCGCGCCCTTTATCGCCATTGCCCACCATCAGGAAGATCAAGCGGAGACCATGCTAGAGCGGCTGTTGCTGCGGGGGGTGGGACTAAAAGGTTTACGTGGCATGCGCCCCATTGCGCCATTGCCCTATTCCAACCAGACCACCCAACTGCTGCGCCCGTTGCTCTCCTTGAGCAAATCTAGCTTAACCCAATGGCTGGAAGGGGAGAGAATTAGCTGGCGAGAAGATCCCAGTAATCAAGATCTACGCTACACACGCAACCGAATTCGCCACCGGCTCATACCCAGTTTGGAGCACGTAGCATCTCCCGCGCCCCTTACAAGCCGTTTGGCACAAACTGCCGAGCATTTACAGCAGGCCGATGCCGCGTTGAATTGGATGACCCAACGCCTATTGGAAGAGCTGGCACCACAACCCTGGCAGGAAAAAGGGGTGCAGATCCCTTTTCAACCCTATGTCGATTTACCGACTGAGCTACGTGCACGATTATTGGACCACTGGATCTTTAGCCTAACGGGGGTTCCTTCAGTGGGGCATCGTGCCAAATATAATCTTTGGCAGCATCTACAGTTACCAGCAAAATACTGGAAAATGAATATGCGTGGTGTCACCATTCAAAGAGCGGCCCAATATCTGCAAATACACACCCAACATCATGCACCAGGAAAAAGAGGCGAGACGAACCATTGAACTTTTAACTAAGCATGCCTATCTTCTAGGTAGGCGTAAATTCCCTATCTTAAGTCGTGTTCCATTATTGGCTATAGCCAGTTTGTAATTGAGCCGATAAAGGTATGCGGATCAAATCCTTTTCCTAAACTGTTTCCCCAAACCGAACGAGGAGTTCCTTTCTTGAACGGGTTTTTTAAAAACCTCTCCCTGTGGCTGGTCATTGGCCTGCTCATCGTGATGCTGTTCAATCTCTTTAACGGCCCCCAGGGACAGACTCAAACACCTTTTTCTGATTTCACCGACCGTCTAAACCAAGGTAGTGTGGAAGCCGTGACCATTGAAGGCCATATGGTTCACGTTAAAACCTCTGATGGTGGTTCCTTCACCACCCGTGCACCAGACAACTATGATCTGACCAAAGAGCTGTTGGATCATGGTGTCAAGATTGATGTACAGGAACCTGAAGGCACCCCCATGCTGATGCAGATTCTCATCAGCTGGTTCCCTATGCTTCTGCTTATTGCCGTTTGGATCTACTTCATGCGCCAGATGCAATCTGGTGGTGGTCGTGGTGCCATGTCCTTTGGTAAATCCAAAGCCAAGCTCATGTCTGACAAGGCGGCCAAGGTCACCTTCCAGGATGTCGCAGGCATTGAGGAAGCCAAGGAAGAACTGCAGGAGGTTGTACACTTCCTTAAAGATCCCCATAAGTTCCAGCGCTTAGGGGGAAAAATACCCAAGGGCGTACTGCTGGTGGGCCCACCGGGTACCGGTAAAACTCTGCTTGCTCGTGCCATTGCGGGTGAAGCCAACGTGCCCTTTTTCAACCTCTCCGGTTCTGATTTTGTGGAGATGTTTGTTGGGGTTGGTGCTGCTCGTGTTCGGGATATGTTCGAACAGGGCAAAAAGAACGCCCCCTGCATCATCTTTATCGATGAGATCGATGCGGTTGGTCGTCACCGTGGCGCAGGCCTGGGTGGTGGGCACGATGAACGTGAACAGACCCTGAACCAGCTACTGGTTGAGATGGATGGCTTTGAGTCCACCGAAGGTGTCATTTTGGTGGCGGCCACCAACCGTCCTGATGTCTTGGATCCAGCCTTGCTGCGTCCGGGTCGTTTTGACCGTCAGGTCACCGTACCCAACCCGGATATCCAAGGTCGTACGCAAATTCTTAAAGTGCACATGAATAAAGTGCCCATTTCGGATTCCGTCGATGCTGAAGTGCTTGCCCGTGCCACCCCCGGTTTTTCCGGTGCGGATCTGGCCAACCTGGTCAATGAAGCAGCCTTGATCGCAGCCCAGCTTGATAAGCGGGTTGTGGAGATGGAAGACTTTGAGAACGCCAAAGACAAAGTGATGATGGGCAAACCGCGTAAAAGTGCGGTTATCTCTGAAAAAGAGCGTAAGACCACCGCCTATCATGAGGCTGGTCACGCCATTGTCGCGATGGCACTAGAAGGGGCGGATCCCGTCCATAAAGTGACCATCATTCCCCGGGGTCGCGCGCTGGGCCTGACCATGCAACTTCCTATGGAAGATCGCTACACCTACTCCAAGGTGCAGCTTGAACAAAATATCGCCATTCTTATGGGTGGCCGGTTGGCCGAAGAGTTGGTACTTAACCAGTTAACCACCGGTGCTGGTAACGATATCCAACGGGCCACTGACCTTGCACGTAAGATGATCTGCTCTTATGGCATGAGTGAGTCCTTGGGGCCACTTACCTACGGCGAGAATGAACAAGAGATTTTCCTCGGTCGGGAGATCACGCAGCACAAAAACATTTCAGAAGAGACCTCACGTCGCATTGATTCAGAGGTGTTCGACATTGTCGATCGCAACTACAAGCGCGCCAAAAAGATCTTGAACGAAAAGATGGATGTGCTGCACACCATGGCCCTGGCACTGCTTGAGCGCGAAACCATTGACGCGGATGAGGTCTTAAAGTTTATGGCAGGTGAACCTGCTGAGACAGCTTTAAAACCTTTGAAGAAGAAGGAAGAGCGTCCCAAAGCCGAGCCCACCCCAGCGGTGGCAGACGATGGGGGTGAAGCGGGCCAGCCGGCAGAACATGCAGCGGCAGGGAGTGTCGCAGAGGCAGAAGAGGCGGAGGGATCCACCGACACTGCACCAGAGGCATCTGAAGAGGAGGCACCGAACAACGATGCCCCTGCTAAGGATGATAAGGACGTATGACGCATTATGCCGTAATTACACCGACCATGGGCGCCTTAGGCGCCCATTTTTTTTCTGCTCAAAAGCAGGGTGAAGAGGTCCCGCCCTTCCCCCCCCTGCCCCAATTACCCATGGCCGTACGTCTCTTCCCATGGCGAGAAGATTGGGACCCTCTTTTAGCACCAGGCATGGAGAGCTTTGAATCTGGTCGACTACGCATGGCCCGGGGTTGGCTCAAAAAAGCTGACATTGAAGCGTGGCAAAATCGGCTCTTTCAAACCATTGCTCAAGAGGCTTCTCTTGCGCTTCATCACAGCTTATCCAACCTTGAAGCCCCACCGTCGCCTGTACGTTTCCGCAACCTTGCAGGACAGTTGCAGTCGTTGCCCCAGCAACGCCCCTTGGTCATGGGTATTGTCAATGTAACCCCAGACTCCTTTTCAGATGGGGGGCGCCATGCTGATACAGCGTCCGCTGTGCACCATGCGTTGGCCCTGGTGGAAGCCGGTGCGGATATTCTAGATGTGGGGGGGGAATCAACCCGTCCAGGTGCCGATGCTGTCGCCGTAGAAGAAGAGCTCAGACGGGTGATACCCGTTGTTCGTGCCATCCGTGCACAGACCGAGATACCGATCTCTGTAGATACCACCAAAGGTCAGGTTATGGCGGCTGCACTGGAAGCAGGTGCAGTGATCATTAACGATGTTACCGCACTGCAAAGTGACCCCATTGCCCCCCGGATTATGCGGGATGCCCACTGCCCTATTATCTTAATGCATATGCAGGGTACACCACGGACCATGCAGAAAAACCCCCACTATGAGGATGTTGTGGCGGAGGTCTACAGCTACCTGTCTGATCGTATGCTTTGGTGTGTTGAGAACGGTATAGCGCGGGATCGTTTGGTGATTGATCCGGGTATTGGCTTTGGAAAGAGCCATGCCCATAATATGGAGCTGATGGCCCACCTAGGCGCCTTTAAAGGCACAGGGGCCACAACCCTACTGGGGATATCTCGTAAGCGTATTATTGGTCATCTAACCGGTGTAGATGAAGCCAACCAGCGGGACATTGGTAGCCATATGATGGCCACACTAGGGGTACAGCGGGGCGCCAACTGGGTCCGGGTGCATGATGTCGCAGGGGTTAAACAGGCATTGAGCTGCCTGTGTTAACGCCTGACTAAGCATTAAGTCATGGTAAAAAGCTGGTGAAAGTTGGAGTTTTCCAATATTTTTCGCACCGGTTCGCTCATATTGGTCAAAACCACTTTTTCACTGCTACGCCCCATATGTTCCCAAACCGCCACCAACATACCCAGTGCAGAGCTGTCCAGGTGCGTAACCTTGGAGAGATCTATCTCTACCTCGACATGTTGATCCAGGGATTCATAACAACCACGGAACTCATTGTAAAGCCGGAAGGTAAATGCAGCAGGTAACACCAATACCGTACGGTTGTGCGACTCACTCTCCACCACTTGAATGGTATCCATATCCTTATTGGCACCCACAGTCAAACCACCCTTTCTGAACCTCCTCAAACAAAACAGGCATGTTGCAGCCTGCACCCTCAAGAAACATAACAAACTTCCTGAGCGATACCAAATTCTCTCTTAATCTCAGCGTTTTTTAACCAAAAAAGAGAGTGACCATAAGCCACTCTCTTTTCACTATCCATACCCCCTATTAAATAGGGCTAGGCTATTCTATGTAGAGTTGATCCAGAAGATCAAATAGCTGTTTACGTAAGCTATCACACTGGTTCAGATTTACATGCTCAGGCTTTTGGTCATTCTCAAGCATCTTTAATAAATTGACCATATTGCCATGGATCTTTTGGTGCAGTTGCCCCAGTTCAGCAAAGCGAGGATCGTTTCCATATCGCTGTTGCCCATCTTGATGATACCAGCGACCAAACAGATCACCCTGCGCGGTACCCAGCTCAGCTTCCGTCATGGAACAGAAACCTGTTAACAGCCCCTCCAGCTTGCCACGCAAATGCATATGATGTTGTTTGAGCTGACCGATATCAAAAGGAGCTTGACCGATGTCTAAGCCTTCTTCAGCCTGCTTGAGCGCACTAGAGGTATCGTGTACCACTTCGGTCAAAAACCCGGAAAAACTAATGGAACCTTGCAAAGCTGCTGCAATATCCTGGGATTCAACCGACATCTTCTGCACCTCAGCCGATGCTGAAAAAATACGTTGAGAGACCTCCCGCATGCCCTCTGCTTGATCGGCAGACTGGGTTGAGCGGTCTGCTGAAGAACGCGCCAAATCCGCCATGGTATCGGCAGAATCGGCAATGGCTGTGGTATCCGAGGCTGCTTCTGATGCTGCCCGGGCAACCTCTTGAGCAGCTTGCCCCAACTCACCCGCATTATGCGTTACATCCGAAGCCGCACCATGCATCGCACGGATAGCCTCAGTGATCTCTTCAATGGCATAGACCTGCCCCTCAACCGCTTCCGAGATCTCACCGTTGGCACTTTTAATACCAACAATCAGCTTACTGGCCTCCTGTGCGGCAGAAGCGGCATGCCGTGACTGATCCTGCAGTTCATGCACCTTGGTCTCAATCTCATCGGCAGCCTTGGCTGTTTGGCTGGCCAGATCTTTAACCTCATTGGCCACCACCGCAAAACCTTTACCCGCTTCCCCTGCCCCAGCAGCTTCGATAGAGGCATTTAAAGCGAGCATATTGGTCTGCTCAGCCATGGAGTTAATGACCTCAATGACCTGTTCGATGGATTGGCTGGATTTGGCCAGATCCGTCATAATCGACTGCGTACGTTCAATGGTTTGTGTCGCCTCTAAAGAACGCTCATCGGCTTGACGGCAACGACCACGGACATCCTGCAGAGATTCCGTAACCTGCTCTGTGGTTTGTCTAACACGGGTTACCGAGTCGTTCACCTGTGACAGGTTACCGTTGACCGAGTCTAGGTTGGCACTCATCTGTTCAGCGGCTGCAGCCATAGAGGTGACATTATGGTTGGCAGACTTCACCGACTCAGCAATACTGGTAACCTGCTCTGACAGACCGTGGCTTTCGTGGGAAACCACCCGAATATCTTCACTCACCCGCGCTATTTGGTCATTGAGCTGTCGAACCTCTGTATCAACCCGGCCATTTTCAGAGGCCACTTTTTGGGCCAGATCAGTGCTCTTCTGCGCGCCATCCAAGAGCTGTTTTTTCAAAGAAACTTGCTCAGTCACCACCGAACCAATGGTTTTGGATTGCAGGGTGACATTCTGCAACGTTCGGGTCAGACGCTGGGCCATATGGTTTATACCTTGGCCAATTTGACTAATCTCATCCTCACTGGCACCCAGATCTACCCGTGTTTGCACATGACCATCTGCCATGGTTTCAACGGCGGTGACCACTTGCCCAACCGGTGCCAATACATGGCGACGCAGTAGGAACCAGATGAGGCCCATCATTAAAACAATCATCCCCACCAACAGCAGGATCAACAGCATGGTATCTGTCGTAATCTTAGAGGTTAGGCTATCCATAGGCACCTGAACCTCAATAATCCCCCGTACATCCCCGACCTCCCAGTCATCCTTAGGTGTCTCAGGGTGGCTGTTATGGCACTTCACACAACCTGGTAGCATAAGATCCGCCACCGCATAGCGAAAGAAGTCCCCCTTCTCATTACTCTCAAAGATCCATACAGGGGTTTCCGGATCCTTTTCCAGCTGGTTCATGGCCTTTTTTTCAAACGCATCATACTTCTCACCAGCAGCGCGGTGAGGGAAAGGATAGCGACTAAAAAGCCGGACCTTCATCCCCGGATAACTCTTCGCGATTTGATCCCCTAAATGGTGCACCAAAGTGGCAGGCAGTGGCAGGGTATCGCGACGTTCTGCAAAGTCATAGTTCAACCGTACCTTCATCTCTTTGGCACGGGAGACCACCTGCTTAGTATAAAAACCCCGTACCGCCACAATCTGTGAAGCCAGAGATTCACCCGCCTTAATACCCGCCAACTCCACATTGCTGTCTTTCATAAACAACATGGCAAAGAGAACAACCAATGAAGCCAGAATACCGATGGCCGATAACGGTACAAAAAACTTGGATGCAACACTACGCATGGACTTTTTGCTCCAATGAGACCATTTCCATAACAGGCAGATGGTTCAGGGAAAGGGAGAACGCAAACTCAATCAACTTAACCAAGAGTCAAAAGAACAATTATTTGATTCGTGTTTTATAAAAGCAAATTTTTTTGAATGTCAAAAGCGACAAATCAGACATTTTTTGCGCACACATCATTGATTATTCAGGAGATGATGTCTATACATTCATTTTTTCGCATACAATAATTGGGGTTATATATCAGATATGCAGTTGTATTTATGGGGGTTATTCTTAGAACAAAAAAAGGCATACACCCCATTACCTCGGCAAATGGGTGATCTGTGAAAATAGTTTACTGTCAGTCTTTTTACATAAAAAAAGGGAGGCATCATGCCCCCCTTTTTAAGATTTGATCGGTAACACTGCTATTGCCGGCCCCGTTCCACTTCAATCGCCATATGGTAGAGATCATCCAATGCCGCAAAAAGCTTACCTCGCTCTTCATGCAAATGATCCAGTGTGGTATTGGCGGCTTCTTTCTCTTTACGGTCAAACAGTTTCACCACCTCTGTGGCCAATTCATGCAGCTTTTTATTGCTCTGGTCTACCACTTGATAGATCGGCAGATGGCTGAGCTTGCCGCCAGACTCGGGATGATAAAGCCACTGCCCTAACTGCGAGCTTAGAGGATCCCCACCATCCTGAAGTTTTAGATCACCAGAGGCATGCTGTTCCAGCTTAGAGAGCCAAGCTAACAATGAACCTTTGATCAGACTCATCTCCAACGGCTCTGCACCCAGGTTAAAGGCCTGCTGGGCATGGTTAAGCTTATCTTCTACTTCACCCAGGACCCCAATGAATAAGTTGATGGTGTGGGTTGTGACTTCCAAGTTACCCAAACCGTGGGTCACATGGCCCATCTCCTTACCCATCATTTCGGTCGCAGCAATGGCCATACCCACTGAAGCCAGTACCTGAGTAGCATGTTCGTTGGCTTTGGAGGACTGCTCACGGGCCTCTGTGGCATTGCTGGCCATAGAGGTTGCGGTGCTGGAAAGCGCTTGGGCACTTGCGCTCAGCTCAGCGACGGTCTGGGAAACATCTTGCGCATTACTGGAGAGCTCATCCAGGTTTTTGGCCACACTGTTGGTTGCATTGGCCACCCCCTCAACCGCTTCATTCACCTCTTCAACACGGGCACTCTGCTCTTGGGCCATATCACCAACTTGACGGTTGGTCTCGGCCAGCATGTTGACCACCTCTACCGTTTGCATAACCCGATTGGTGGCATCCTGGGTACCCGCCTGGATCTCTTCTACCCGCTGATTAATCATATTGGTGGCTTGCTCAGTCTGTTGAGCCAGCTCTTTAACCTCATTGGCCACCACGGCAAAACCTTTACCAGCCTCCCCTGCACCCGCCGCTTCAATTGAGGCGTTCAAGGCCAGCATGTTGGTCTGCTTGGCAATGTTCTTAATGCTACTAACCGCTTTACCAATTTCGTTGGCTGATGAGGCCAAAGAGGCCATCACATGCTGGGTCTCTTCAACTTGTACAGCCGCTTCACTGGCTTCACGCACAGCACTTTCACTAAACTCCAAGACCTGCTTTTGACTGGTAGCATTGTCCCGTATGGTCTGGTGCATCTCTTCCATAAGGCCAGAAATATCATTAATGCTGATACTTACAGAGTCCACATTACCCGCCATCTCATCGATGGCCGAGGAGAGCCGGCTACTACGGTTACTACCTTCATCTGCAGAATCCGCAACATGCCCGGCCGCTTCAGCCTGGGTGGCTGCTGATTTAGAGATCTCTTCCAAAGCCTCTACAATCCACTCAGTTGCAGCTTTTACATTATCACTGATCTTAACCGAGAGATTATCGTTGGCCTCATCCGCCTTGGTAATGGCACCAAAGACCGAAGAGACCGCCTGGTTTAAGCGACTGACAGCATCCGCAAACTCTTGGCTTACAGGTGGCAGTGTGCCCGCAACATGAATGCGAATCTCCCGGATCAACTTGGTTAGTTCCATTAGGGTCTCATTCACCCCATCCGAAATTTCCCAAATTTCATCGTGCCAAGGCGTATCGGGAACACGGGCCGTAATACGACCCTCTTTAACTTCACGGAACACCACACGAATATGTTCAAGGCGACCCAAAATCCAGATCAGAATAATCGCCATCAGTATGACCAGCAGAACAACCACTGCAAATTGAAAGATCATGGCTTGTAAGGATGTATGGCCGAGCTCACCCACCTGGGTTTCAGCCTTTTTAACCCCAGCCATAATGGCCTTCGAAGCGGTGTTGATTTTACCTTCCATATAATCACGATAAATGGCGTTGACCCCATTGATGCTGTGCATCAGGTCGACCATCATCAAATTCATACCATTAAGCAGGGACTCACGCTCTTCATCATCACCAGGCTCATACTCCATACCCATGCTAATGATAATCTCAACATTTTCCAGCAGTTCATCCAACGGATCCCGATCACTACCAGGTGGCCACATCGCCTCTAGATTTTCACGTGATGTTTGGTACGCCTTAACAACCTGTGCCAGACGGTTAGTGTCCCATCCCTCTTCTTCATCGGCAATCAGGGTAATACCTTGGTTGATGGTCAAGACCGATTTCATTAAGTCTGAAACCACCCCCTGGCGACTCTGCAGTACACCAAGACTATTCAGCTCTTTCTCTACCTCAATAATCTGCGCCTCAACCTCGGCTTCACTGCTCTGAATCAGCTGATAATTGGGCACAATAAGGAACAGCTCCACCACAATGGAGCAGATAGCGACAATCCACATCTTTTTCTTAATGGAGAGTCCAAGCATATAGTTGAGCACAGACATCTAGGTTCCCCTAATATCCTATTTATAGCAAAATCGCCGTCACCATTCCTGCGACTCTGTTACATTAGACTTCAGCACATACCAAACATAGATCAATATTTTAGCGGTATATCTTAATTTATCACAACCTAGGCACGCACAAACCTTGTCCATTTTGATCTTAACCAGACAGACGTTCAGCAAATACAAGTCGACACGACAGACCTCTGGTGTAAAAAATCTAAAACACCAAACCCGACTAATAATACATTAGGTTAGGAAATATCACAGACTCTAAAGAACAAGAGATGCAGTGTAACTAATAGAGGAAGTTCACCAACCATCATACGTTAAATGGTTGAGAAATCCCCGAACCATAGCATGAACCGGTCTGGGATTCGATAAAATATCAACATTTGTGACAAAGCAAAAAGTCGATCATTTTCTTATATCTATGGATAGAGCTTATCAATACTGATAAAAAAAAGGGCACCCTAACAAGGGCACCCTTTTCTATAAAACAAGCGCAACAGCGATAAGCTGTAGCTTATTTTTGGGTCAGTTCCTGATCCACCATCTGTTTCAGGCTACCATAGGGCAAAGCACCAGAGCTTTTACGTCCATTGACAAAAAAGGTGGGCGTACCTGTTACACCTAAGGCTTGGCCCTCAGCCAGGTCAGCATCCAGTTTGGCCTGATATTTATCACTGTCCAAACATGCTTTAAAGGTGGCCATATCCATCTTCAACGTCATGGCTACTTTGTCCAGCCCGGCACGGTTCAGGTCTACACCCTCTTCAAACAGTGCGTCATGGTAAGCCCAGAACTGCTTTTGGTCACCCGCACACATAGAAGCTTTGGAAGCCAAAGGCGCTTTTTTGTGGAAAGAGAGCGGGTAGTGGCGGAACACCAGCTTGACACGGTCTCCGTAAGTCTCTTTAATTTTCTGTAATGCAGGCTGTACTTTACGGCAGTACGGGCATTCAAAATCAGAGAACTCCACAATGGTGACAGGGGCATTGGCTGGGCCCAAGGCCGGTTTCATCTCTGAAGTAAGGGTATAGCGGGGCTCTTCAGGCTCAGGCAGATTGGTTGTCACCGCAAGGTCAGCCATAAGCTGTTGAAGCAACATGGCCCGAAATTTTTTGGCCTGTGCCTCTTCCATATACTCCTTAACACGAGACTCCATGCCCACCCCACCATTGGGAAGGCGTGCCCCGTTTTGTTTGATGAACTGGCTAATTTGAGCATCACTGACAGGGGTAATCTTGTCATTGACCTCTTTCTTCTCCAGCTGATCAATGGTGATCCCCTGTTTCTTAGCTTCAGAGGCCAACAGATGCTCAACCATCATGCCATCCAGCGCCTTGGCACGGGCTTCAAAGATCTTGATTTCCAGCTCGTATAGCTCACCAGCTATACTTTTGTCGACCTCTTCCAGGGTTACTTTCCAGTCACCCATCTGCCCAACGACGGGAGAACCCGCATGGACGATACCTGACAGGGGCACCATCATGGCCAGGGCCAATGTCGTCTGTTTTAGATACTTAATCATGTATATAGACTCCTTGAACACAGCTTGAGCTGCGTGAAGTTACGCATGCGATAGTAAAAGCGGTATTGGAGCATTGCATGAAGCAAAAGTCCACTGCTGACCCACCTAGCGGTAGAGTTTCACCGCCCGTTTTCTATAATCACTGACCATCTGTTTAGAAATAATGCTAAAGACAGGCCCTAAGGTCATATTTAGAACAGGGTTACGGAATTTAAAATCAATGGAGAAGTTAATCCGGCAGCGCTTGCCCCCAGGACCCACCGGTTCAAAATCCCACAAACTGGTCAGATGCCGAAAAGGACCAGAGACCAGCGAAATCTCGACCCGTTTCCCCGGCACCAGTTTATCCAGCGTGCGGAACTTCTCACGCACCCCTTTAAAGCTAACTGTCAACTCCGCTTCAAACTGCCCCTCGTCCTGCTTGGTAATACAGGCATGAGAACACCAGTTTAGGAATTCTGGATAACGATCAACATCCACCACCAAGTCGTACATCTGCTGGGGGGAAAAGGGTACTGTTTCATTCATTTGGATCTTGGGCATGGATTGTCACCGTCCGTGCTCTAAAACTTCAGCATAATTTTACCATTCTGGTACCACGACGGGATTGAAAGGCCAAACAAATTGACCTAGGCTTCCACGGGTGGCCGATAAGGGTCACAGCCTATGCCTTCTTGGCTTTAGGATCAACGCTATTTGGGCAGAACAAAGTGAACTTGCGGTTATGGCGCACCGGTTGCAGTAGAGAAGGCATTAAAACCGGGCGGTAGCTTGTGTTTCAGCAACCATCGACACCAGAGGCCATAACGGTGTACATATTCATTTAGCTATATTTTGAGATGAAGATAAACCGAACCGCACCCATCCTGGGCAATGCGCCATTGCCCATTAAAATGAAAATAGACTTGCAATCAGGAGAGGCACATGACCATCCGTATCGGCATCAACGGTTTCGGCCGCATTGGTAGAAGCATCTTTCGCGCCCAGCGCCAGGACCCCGCATTCAAAGATATTGAAATTGTTGCCCTGAATGATCTGACCCCTAAGCCATCTTTGGCACACCTGCTGAAATATGACTCTGTCATGGGGGTGCTCAATGCGGACGTTGAAGCCAATGACAAAGGCGTTGTCGTTGATGGCCAAGAGATTGCTGTTTTTGAAGAGCGTGACCCAGGCAACCTGCCTTGGGGTGAGCTGAACGTTGACTATGTTGTGGAGTCTACAGGTCTGTTCCGCAAGCGTGAAACGGCTGGCGCCCATATTAAAGGTGGCGCGAAAAAGGTCATTATCTCTGCCCCTGCGGGTGGCGATATTCCTACCTTTGTGATGGGCGTTAATGAGGGTGACTACAACCCAGCCTCTGACGATATTGTTTCCAACGCCTCCTGCACCACTAACTGCTTGGCCCCCATGGCGAAGATCATTGATGACAAGTTTGGTATTGAGCGTGGTTTAATGACCACAATTCACGCCTACACCAATGACCAAGCCCTGCTGGACATGCCCCACAGTGACCTACGCCGGGCCCGTGCAGCGGCACTCTCCATGATCCCAACCAAAACCGGTGCCGCAGCAGCCATTGGCCTGGTTATGCCAAACATGAAGGGCAAATTTGACGGCTTAGCGGTGCGTGTACCGACCCCTAACGTCTCTCTGGTTGATGCCGTGATGGAGGTCCGTACTGAGACCACTGCTGAAGAGGTTAATGCAGCCTTAAAGGCAGCGACAACACGCTTCCTGGGTTACTTTGATACCCCGTTGGTCTCTATTGATATGCAGGGGGACCCTCGTTCCTCGATCGTGGATGGTGACTGCACCCGTGTGAACGGCAAGCAGGTTAAAGTCATGACTTGGTATGACAATGAGTGGGGTTACTCCAACCGTGTGTTGGATCTTATTCTACACATGGAAGCCAAGTCCTAAGTAGAGCTAGCAACAAAGAGCTTGATTAAAAAAAGCCCCGGTTCTGACCGGGGCTTTTTTATACCTATATGTTGAATATGCTGGGCTATCCGTATAAAACCTATAGGCATAATATCTTTCTTTTGATCTTGAGCTTCACCCTATTCTTACCCCCTTCAAGGCCCTCTTCCCGACCTCAACCGATGATCCTATGTCAGCGTTGATCTTGGTTCTGTAGGCTACAGACTCAAAACCCTATGCCCGCTTGCGCTTTAGGGTTCAAAGCTCTTGTTTTAGGTTTTTTCACCAGACCCTGCCGCCACCTCTTGGCTCAACCAAACCCAAGTCAAATAAAGCGTGAAAAAGCCATGTGTCGGCATCTGACACAGCCAACCGTTGAAAAAGTTGAGAACACTTACAGATCTAATCATTAACACCCTGAATTTTCGCTCGATCATCAAGCGTCAAGCGCAAGGCAGCTTATCCTCCCCTTCTTAACAGACCTCTCAGCACCTACTCCCTCTAATCGCAAACCATTTTCAACTGGCCATTTTAGGAATTCCTTATTATGGTAGATGCATAGGTTTTAATCATCTTCCGCCTGTTTTTCCGCCATTCCGCCACATTAATCAGCAGCTCATCACAAAGCTGAAAATCTCGGCTATGGCTTACCGGAATCAAAAACAGTGCTGTCCCGACCCAACAGGTGACCTCATGAGCACGCTGCTCCGCCAACTTATTGCGCCTGCCATTCCTGCCGCCAATATCCGTGACCTTTTTTGGTCTTGGCTGGGTAGCTTCCTTGGGATCGGCTTGGTCGCCTGGCTCCACTATGATCTGTTTACCCAACAAGATCTTATTTTTGTCATCGGCTCTTTTGGGGCTTCTGCCGTTTTGATCTATGGCGCCATTGGCTCACCGTTAGCACAACCCCGTAATCTGTTGGGTGGTCATTTGGTCTCCGCCCTGGTGGGTGTTGCAGTATTTCAACTTTTTGGTGGGATCGTCTGGTTGGCCGCTGCCTTAGCGGTCTCCTTAGCCATTGTTGCCATGCAAATTACCCGCACCCTACACCCCCCTGGTGGTGCCACTGCCCTTATTGCTGTTATCGGGTCTGAAAGCATTCACCAACTGGGCTTTTGGTATGCCCTTATCCCAGCTCTAAGTGGGGCTATCTGCCTACTTATCGTTGCCTTACTCGTGAATCGTCTGGCCCCCGGACGAACATATCCCCAAGTATAAAAGCAGCCAAATTAACGACTGTATTAAGCCTCGCTCTTATGCTTTAGGCTGATAATCCTAAACAATCACTAAGCGAACATTTTTGCAAAAACCAGCTCTTACACAACACATCTCACATTATAGAGCTTTTATTTTTTGTAGTATTCTTTATGTAGCAGAATCTCAGTCAAGGCGTTACAAATTTTACATTCATGTCTTTTTGTTAAGGAAACCCCCTTCAGCATTTGATAACGTAAATTAATACCTAGGTGTTAGTTACTCCTTTCCCCTCAATTAATGCCGGAGATTAGGACATGCAGGCACTCGCTTCACTTCCCTTACGCATAAAAATCCTTATTGGAATCGGCATTCCGCTGTCACTACTGGTGATCATTAGCCTGATCGTTATCAATAGCATTTCAACCATTGAACACACCCATGAACGGGTTGAACACACCCATAATGTCTTAGCCCAATCGGCCAGCATCGTGAGTTCAGCTGTGGATATGGAAACAGGAATGCGGGGCTATTTATTGGCGGGAAAAGAGGATTTTCTGACCCCCTATAACCAGGGGGAAACTAAAACCTATACCAGCCTAAAAGCGTTACAACAAACCGTCAGTGATAATCCCCAACAGGTCAAGCGACTGGAGAAAGTCATTACGACGCTCAAAGCTTGGCAAGCAGATGTAACAGAGCCCACCATCACCCTACGCCGTACGATTGGTGATGCCAAAACCATGAACGATATGGCGAAGCTGGTGGGCAAAGCGCAAGGTCGCATTTTTTTTGATAAATTCCGAGCACAAATCAACCAGTTTATTGCCAATGAGACCGAGCAGCTGACCATCCGCCGTAAAGAGTTTAATGAGATCTTTGATGAACTGATTGCAATGGCGGTCAACGGTGAGACCGATGAAGGCTTACTGGAGATTATGCAAAACAATGAGCAGTGGGTTAACCATACCAACCAAGTCATTACCCAGGCGGTGAGAATACTTGCCGCTGCGGTGGATATGGAAACCGGCATGCGTGGCTTTTTACTGGCTGGAGATGAAGCTTTTTTGACCCCTTATCTCGATGGTAAAAAAACCTTCTTTAGTATGGTCACGGAGTTAAAGCTGACTGTTAGCGATAATGATGATCAAGTTAAACTGCTTAATCAAGCACAAGCAACCATCCGTACATGGATTAAACAGGTCACCGAGCCCACCATAGCGTTACGTCGTAAAATTGGTCATGCCAAAACCATGGATGACATGGCAGATTTGGTCGGCGAAGCGCGCGGAAAGCAGTACTTTGATGCCTTTCGTCAACTCATGGCTGACTTCTCCAAAGAAGAACGGAACCTTATGGCGGCGCGCAAACAACAAAGCGCCGCTACGGTGGATAATACCCATACCACACTGTGGGCCGTTACTCTGTTTGCGCTTATGATCGGAACTCTGATCGGCTGGTTGATTAGCCGTAATATTCTGCAGACCGTCGATAAAATCATCAACTTCTCCCGCACCCTCTCTAAAGGCAACCTGGATGCCCACATTCAGGTTAAACAGAAAGATGAACTGGGTCGGTTAACCAAACACCTTAATGGTATGCGGGGTAACCTGGAGACCAATATTCGCAGTATCGCCCTGCAAGCCCGCACCCTAAATGCCATTGTGGATGAACAGTCTGTTCTCAATAAAACCATGCTTAAAAGTTCTCAGGAAAACTATGATAAGTCCAAAGATGTGGTGACGGAGAACGACAAAATTGATCGGGAAATCGCCAACCTGAACCGCATGCTGGAAACTCAAGAAGAGAGTGTGGGTAACTTGGATTCGGTGGCTTCTGAGCTGGCCAATAATGTGAACGCTATTGCAGCGGCCTCTGAACAAGCCAGCCAGAATGTCGGTACCATGGCTTCAGCTGCAGAAGAGATGACCAGCAATATTGAGCAGGTCAATAGCAACCTTAGCAACGTTAACAACTCGATGAATATGGTGGTTGCTGCGGTGGATGAGATGACCCGACTCTCCACCGATGTACAGACCCAAGTGGGTCAGGCAGATGATACCTCCAATGAGGCCAACACCAATGCACAAACCACCATTACGGTCATGAACGAACTGGCAGCTTCGACCTCAGAGATCGGTAATGTGGTGAATATGATCAAAAACATTGCCGATCAAACCAATATGTTGGCCCTTAATGCCTCTATTGAAGCCGCAGGTGCGGGGGAAGCTGGCGCTGGTTTTGCGGTGGTTGCCAATGAAGTTAAAGAGCTGGCCAGCCAAACCAGCAATGCCACCAAGTTGATTGATGAAAAGATCAGCGATATCACCACCCGCTCGGAAGAAGCCGCCCTGGCAACCCAAGAGGTCGGCGATTCCATTCAAAAACTCCGCGAGATTAACCAGAATATTTTACAAGCCATGGATGATCAATCCGCTGGTGTCACCGATATCTCAACGGCCATTACTCAAGTATCGGATGCCAACGAAGAGGTCACACGTAATGCCAGTGAACTCTCCCTCGCGGCACAAGAGGTTGCACGTGCAGCCACAGAAGCGGCGACAGGAACCCAAGAGATTGCCCAATCAGCTTCTCAGGTTTCTGCGGGTGCTCAAATGGTGGCCCATGAAAGTGCATCTGTACGGGAACAACTGCTTAAAACCAAAGAGACCGGCGCCCTGGTGGTGCAATCCTCCTCTATGGTGCATCAAACCATGCAAACCTTAATGGACTCATCCACACAACTGGATGGCATTGTCACCAGCAGCGGCATGTTGGTCGACATCACCAAAGAGACCAGTGCCAACCTGCGTCAAGCGGAACAGGATTTCAACATCGGTCAATCATCCTTTAAAATCCGAGATGTTAAGCAGATGCATCTGGCCTGGGTTGAGAAAATGATGTTGGTGGTACGCGGTCAGTTAACCTTGAGTGCAGATGAGATCTCTTCTGCCGAAGCCTGTGCGTTTGGGCAGTGGTGTATGAATGAAGGCCAGACCTTACAAACACACCCGGTGTTTTCTGAACTTGTCGCCACCCACCGCCAACTGCATGAGACCATTAAAGATCTGGTGGAGTTGGCGGAAAAGAAACAGTCCACTGAAGCTCAGGCTGCCTTTGAGCAGTTCAACCACTTACGTGAAAAAATGTTTGCTCACCTTGACGTACTCTATGTGGAGACCATGCATTACACGTAAAGACCGCACACGATCACACAAAGCGCAGTGATCCTTCATGATGGGGATACATGACCTGTCGTGAAGGATCACACCCTGACAGCTACCCTGACCAGTTATTATCCTTAACCGGTGCCCCCCTGCCCCACATTAAAGATCCTGAGGTGCTGAGCCGTACAAGCGGCAATATTCACCTAAAAGCCCCCCATACAATGGCATGGTGCCGCCAGGCCCCCAAGACCACCATGCCCACGTTGTTAAACCATGATGACCAAATCCAACCAATTGCATCTTTTTAAAATTATGGTTCAGCCCTTGCTTTTTTATCCATACAGCATAAGAGCAACCTTAATTTTTCAAGAGGTTAGACATGCAAATCCAATCTCAGACGGCCTATTATGCCGCCACACAGCAGACCATAGGTAAAAATGTCCCCACGGGCAGCTCATCCACCTATGCAGAACAGGCCCGAGCCACATCCAGCAGCCAGTCCACACCCCAAGCCCCCGCATCAACGGGTACTGAACCGTTCCAACAGGCCCTGGCCCGTATTCATCAAGCATCAATCAGCACCACCCCTCAACTGTTGGGCGGTAAAGATGGGCAGTTGGGGCTAGGCTTGCTGGCGCTGGGGGGGGAAGCTCAACGGGCCGATTGGGCCAAACAGGGGCTGGAGGTAACCGAGCAAACTTTGCTGGAAGCCGCGAACACGTTTAATGAGGGTTTTCAAGCCATGACCGAACAAGGCAACCCCAGGGATTATAGCCTCTCCCTCAATCGCCATCAGTTGGTTATGAATACGCAGGATGTCCCCTCCTGGTTCCTGCAAGAGTATCAAGATACGGTTCAGGCCTTACAGGACCCTGCCCAACAACAGGCTTTTGCCCAAGGTGAACCCTACTACATCTCTGCGCACAAACAGGCGACCCAAAGTGCGCTACAGGCCTATCAGCGCCACTAAAAAAGGCCTCTATAAAATCATAGAGGCCTTTAAAATAGATGCTGTTTTCACGGCTGTTAAGGTAACCGGGGCGTCTCATACAAAACGTTGGCTAAAGAGTCCACCAACTGTTTGACAGCCTCCTCACGGGCCAGATCAGAAGCCGCTTGGTTGGTCGTGGCCGCTTGCATTTCGTAGTAGTTGGCCCGCGCCTCAACCCGAGGTAGCTTTGGCTCAGCCCGCTTACCATCAATTTTCCACATCGGCTGGGCACTGACTGAAATCCGGTAGTGATCGGACCGGCCCGACTGCTCTTGCAGTCGTAACACCCGCTCAGTAGGGCTCATTTCAACCACCAAAACCGCAAGATCTTCGGCATGGCGATTAGGGGCACCACCCAGACGTAGCTGGAGACGCTCCTGTAACAAACGCGCCAAGCGTGGATGAGATTTTGTGCCTTGCCCCTTAACTTGCACCAGGACAGGGGGCAACCCCTCACCAGCCGGAGCCGTAGCCCCTGGAAAACGGTAGCCCATACAGGCGCCCAACAGCAGGGTGGAGAGGACCAGAAGAGTACGTAAAGTAGAGTTCATGCTTAGTTCGCCACAATGTTGACCAGTCGACCGGGCACCACAACCACCTTACGAATGGTCTTGCCCTCCGTATACACTTTAACATGTTCATCAGCTAGAGCCAGCTTTTCAATACCCTCTTTATCCATATCGACAGGAACATCCAGCTTGGCCCGCAGTTTTCCATTAACCTGCACAATGATCAGGATGCTCTCTTTTACCAAGGCGGCTTCATCGGCCAATGGCCATGGGGCCTGGCAGAGTGCACCTTGCCCACCCATGCGTTGCCACAACTCTTCAGTCATGTGGGGAACGTAGGGGTGGAGTAACTTAACCATGACCTCTGCGGTTTCCCGCAACAGAGCCGCGGCCTCCCCTTCCAAGGGGCCCTCCCCTTTAAAGGTTGCCATGGCGCCATTGCTCATCTCCATCACCGCGGCAATCGCGGTATTGAAGCTCTGTCGGTTAAAGTCATCGGTGACCTTAACAATGGTGTTGTGCAACTGGGTACGGAATGCTTTAAGCTTTTTATCATCAGGTGTCGTGGTACAGGCTTTGGTATCTCCACAGCGATCCATGGCGGAAAGAGCCAAACGCCAAGCCCGGCCTAAAAAGCGCCAAGCGCCATCCACACCACTATCATTCCACTCCAGATCACGATCTGCAGGCGCTGCAAACAACATAAACAGACGGGCGGTATCCGCCCCATACCCTGCAATCAGATCATTGGGATCCACCACATTGTGTTTGGACTTAGACATTTTTTCATTCCGTCCAACCTCAATGGCAGCATCACACGCTATACAGTGTAGCCCACCCTCTTTTTCCACCACCTCTTTGGGATAACGCCACCCATGCTCAGCACACTTGTGGGTATCTTTACGTACCATACCCTGGGTCAATAGGCGGGCAAATGGCTCATCACAATCCACCTCGCCCACATCCCGAAGCGCTTTATGGAAAAAACGTGCATAAAGCAGATGCAGGACCGCATGTTCAATACCCCCTACATATTGATCCACGGGCATCCAGCGGTTGGTGCGGGCTTTATCCAGCGGCACCCCCCCCAGATCTGGACAGCAGTAGCGCAGGAAGTACCAGGAGGACTCCATAAAGGTGTCCATGGTATCGGTCTCACGGCGGGCGGGCTGACCACACTTGGGGCAGTCGCAATGCTTCCAGGTAGGGTGCCGTTCCAGGGGGTTACCAGGCGCGCTGAAATCCACCTCTTTGGGCAAGGCCACCGGAAGTTGATCTTCAGGAATAGGTACCACCCCACAGCTGTTACAGTGCACCATGGGGATAGGGTTACCCCAGTAGCGCTGACGACTGATGCCCCAATCCCGCAGGCGATAGTTCACAGTACCTTTGCCCATACCTTTGGCTTCAAAATATTCAGCAATGGTCTGCTTGGCTGCCTCATTATCCAAACCACTGAACTCACCCGAGTTCACCAATTCACCGGGCCCGGTATAGGCCTCGGTTAGGGCATCGGCCTGCAGCGTTTCACCTTCAGGCTGGATCACGACCTGAATATCAATCTCATGCTTTTTGGCAAACTCAAAATCCCGCTGGTCATGAGCAGGAACCGCCATAACGGCACCGGTGCCATAACTCATCAACACAAAATTGGCGATATAGATGGGCACCCGCGCCCCTGTGATGGGGTGGATGGCCTTAATGCCGGTATCAAAGCCTTTCTTCTCCAGCTTTTCCAACGCTTCTTCAGAAGTCCCGGCGCCCTGACACTCTTTAATAAAGGCGGCTGCTTCTGGGTTGTTCTGTGCCACCGCGGCCGCAATGGGATGTTCCGACGCAACCGAACAGAAGGTTACCCCCATTAAGGTATCTGGGCGGGTGGTATAGACAGGCAATGTGCCTTCATACCCTTCCAGCTCAAAAGCAAACTCCACCCCGTGGCTTTTACCAATCCAGTTGGCCTGCATGGTCCGTACGGTCTCGGGCCAGCCATCCATTTTATCCAAATTGTCCAGCAGCTCATCGGCATAATCGGTAATGCGGAAGAACCATTGGTTCAGTTCACGTCGCTCCACCGGGGCACCACTACGCCACCCGCAGCCATCAATAACCTGCTCATTGGCCAATACGGTGTGGTCTACCGGGTCCCAGTTTACAAAAGAGTTTTTACGGTAAACCAAGCCTTTATCATGCAAGCGCAAAAACAGAGATTGCTCAGCATGGGCATAATCCCCATCACAGGTGGCAAATTCCCGATCCCAGTCGTAGGAGAGCCCCATGCTTTTCAGCTCGCTGCGCATGGCGGCAATGTTCTCATAGGTCCAATCACCCGGATGAACATTACGCTGAGCGGCGGCATTTTCAGCCGGCATACCAAAGGCATCCCAACCCATAGGGTGTAAAACATCCTTACCCAGCATGCGTTGGTAACGGGCGATCAGATCCCCAATGGCATAGTTACGCACATGACCCATATGGATACGACCCGATGGGTAAGGGAACATCACCAATAGGTAGAAGGTCTCTTTATCCCCGAGAGTTTCCGGGGTGGCGAAGGTCTTCTCTTCTTCCCAGATCTTTTGCCATTTGGATTCTATCGCCTGGGGATTGTACTTTTGGTCCATGGATCGCCAACTTCTCGTCTGAACGGTGAATCTGCTGGATAAGGTGGCCATAAACCACCCCGTAAACCCAATGATGGGCGCAAACCGTTATTTGTACCACAGATCTGCGTATGCGGCAATTTTCCCACCAGGGAAGTAGAGCTTCTACACACTTGCCTTGAAGGGCAAAAGCGTAAGAGGGGTGAATGACCCATCCATGGTGCATCTGAGCTAGAGAGCGGGCACACCAACCAACCGCAGACGATAAACCTATTCATCGTGTAGAAACACTGTCTGAGATAGCCTGATCAACCCGCCATGGATCTCACCCCCCTTATCTACCGATCAGCTGGTTCCATCCCATGTTAAAAGTGCAAAGGCTCTGTGCTCAAGCGCTGTACCATGCGTATAAAGGGCCGATCCCCCCTCCTTACGGACACTAAGCGAGCCCATACCACCACCGTGCTTTCCGATCAAAAAAAGCATGCCCTCTACCCCATGCCGCCCCCCTTGGAACACGATTCAACCTCAAACAACCATTTATTGACATCCATTTCACCCCCCCTTGATCCCCATCAATGGCAACCACCACTAACTTACATCAATATTACAAAACAGAGGGTGTTTAGCTCATGCGCCCGACCTTCTCGGCACATAAACTTCCACAGGCTCAAAACAAACTGAGCTTAGCATGTATAATTTATTTTTATGTATGCATGGCAATATATGGAACATCTCCTGAAATTTACGGATGTTACAAGATTTGCTGATAACCTGATAAATAATTCCGGGAATACCCCTCATTTCTAGATATTTATAAGATATTGAGCTTTAATCACTTTTTTTAAATCATCCGATAAGAAATGGTTGCTATCTTACGCCAACAGGCGCACACTGCGTGGACACGTTGTACAAGTGAAATCCGATACTACAGCGCCAAGATGTTTTAATCATATTCAAAGCACAAAAAACCCTACATCCCTGAATAGAGGATATTGCGGCCAGTGATCCGGCCCATTGGTTTTTTGAATTTGGCGTAGCGCCCAACTCGGGCCAAAATCAAGCTCTTTTCCGCCGCGGCTGTTCTCTTTTAATGAAGAGGTATCCCGGCGTTTTCCATCCGCCACACCGACATCCTGGCGGATCTTGCTGCTCGACCCCACGGACCAACACCATGGGGAGATGTGAACCGGAGGTGTTATGTACAGCCACGACCTGATTATCGTCGGTGCGGGATTGGCAGGCATGCGGGCCGCTGTTGAAGCGGTTAAAGCTGGAGTTAACGTTGCTGTTATCTCCAAGGTGCACCCACTACGCAGCCACTCTTGTGCTGCCCAAGGGGGCATCAACGCCGCCATCAACCCCAAAGATTCCTGGGAATCCCACGCTTACGATACCGTTAAAGGTTCCGACTTCATCGGCGATGAAGATGCCATCGAACTGATGTGCAAGGAAGCGGGTAACGCGGTACTTGAGATGGACCGCATGGGTACCCCTTTCTCTCGTTTGGAAGATGGTCTAATCGCTCAGCGCCCCTTTGGTGCTGCCAGCTTTGACCGTACCTGCTACGCCGCAGACCGTACGGGGCAAGTGCTGCTGCACACCCTGTGGGAACAGCTGGTTAAGGCCGGTGTTCAGGTCTATGAAGAGTGCCAGATCTTAAAGATCTCTGAAGTGGATGGGCAAGTCGCCGGTGTTGTTGCTTACGACATCAAAAAAGGCGAAGTGTTTGGCATTCAGGCTAAAGTCACCCTGCTTTGCACCGGTGGTTATGGCCGTGTATTCCTAACCAGCACCAATGCAACCGCCAGTACCGGTGACGGTATGGCTTTGGCGTACCGCGCCGGGGCAACATTGGCGGATATGGAATTTGTGCAGTTCCACCCCACTGGCCTGCGCTACTCCGGTATCCTGGTCACTGAGGGTGCCCGTGGTGAAGGTGGTTACCTGATCAATGATGAGGGTGACCGCTTTATGACCAAGTACGCCCCCAACAAGCTGGAGCTGGCCTCCCGCGATGTGGTGGCCCGTGCTGAGCAGACAGAAATTCTTGAAGGTCGTGGCCGTGATGGCGCCATCTTCCTGGATCTTCGTCACCTGGGTGCCAAAAAGATCAACGAGCGCCTACCTCAGGTTCGCCAGTTGGCCCGTGACCTTGAAGGTGTGGACCCTGTCTACACACCCATCCCTGTACGACCCACCGCCCACTACTCCATGGGGGGTATCCGTACCGATAAATATGGTGCCACCATTCTGCCCGGCCTGTGGGCTGCTGGTGAGTCGGCCTGTGTCTCTGTACACGGTGCCAACCGTCTGGGTGGTAACTCTCTGCTGGATACCATTGTCTTTGGTTATATCGCCGGTCGTGAACTGGGCGATAAGCTGGGTGGCATGGATATGCCTACTCTGCCAGAGAGCGAAGTTCAGGGCGTGAAAGACCAGATTTCTGAATTGATGGATCGTCCAGACAAGGGTGTACGCCCAGCCTCCATCCGTGAACGCCTGGGTGAGGCTATGAACTCCTATGTCAGCGTGTTCCGTCATCCTGACAATATCCAGAAGGCATCGGATCTGATCCCAACCCTGCGTCAGGATCTGACCACCATGCACCTGGATGATAAGTCCAAGGTCTTTAACGTCGATCTGCTGCGGGCTCTGGAAATGCAGAACCTGGTGGATCTGGCTGAGACCATCATCGCCGGTGCCATGAACCGTACCGAGTCCCGTGGTGCCCACTCTCGTGTTGACTTCCCAGATCGGGATGATGAGAACTGGCGTAAGCACACCATCACCAAGTGGGATAACGATGCCCAGACCACCGCCTTCTCTTATGAAGCGGTACGTACGGTGGGCAAAGATGCCTATAAGCCCGCGGTGCGGTCTTACTGATCCCAAGGAGGTAGCTCATGAGCGATCAGGTTTATACCCTGCGCATTCAACGCAATACGCGCCGTGATGACGGCACGATGGATACCAAGTGGGACGAGTTTCAGGTCAAGGCAACACCCCTGACCCCCGTACTCAACCTGTTGGAAGATGTTAAAGGCAACCAAGACGGCTCACTGACCTTCCGTCAGTCCTGCCGTTCCGCCATCTGTGGCTCTTGTGCCATGCGAATTGGTGGCAAAACCCGTCTGGCTTGTAAAACCCAGATTGGTGAAGTGGTGGATGAGAACAACACTGTTCAGATCACAGCTCAGCAGAACTCGCCTGTGATCAAGGATCTGGCGGTTGATATCACCAAGTTCTTCAGTAAAGTTCACCAGATCAAGCCTTTCTTACAAGAAGGTAGTGAGAGCGCTGAAGAGGTGGATGATACCGCCTTTGATCAGGTCAACCATGTTACCCAGTGTATCATGTGCGCCTGCTGCTACTCTGACTGCACCATGGCTGAGGTTTCCGATGAGTTTGTCGGTCCCGCAGCTCTGGCCAAAGCCTTCCGCTTTATTTCTGATCCCCGTGAAGGCAAAAAGAGTGACCGTCTCAAGGTGCTTTCCAACGATCACGGCATCTGGTCCTGTGCACGCTGCACCATGTGTGTCGCCGTTTGCCCCAAGGATGTAAAACCCATGGAGGCGATCGTTAAGCTACGTACCCGCGCCATGGATGCTGGTAACATGGACAACTATGGTGCCAAGCATGCTCAGGCCTTCCATGGTGACATCACCTCCAGCGGCAGCCTGAACGAGGCATTAATCCTTAACCGCACCTTGGGTGTGGTCGGAGCCTTGGGTGAAATGGGTGCTGCCCTGCACCTGGCCAAGAAGGGTAAAATTCCTTCGCCCTTCCCCCACAAGATCGAGAATCTTGATGAGGTGCAGGCGATCTACAACGAGCTGGAGAAAAACCCGCTTGATGTGGAAACCAAAGCTGAAAATGCCGTTCCTGAGTGATCGGAGGAAATCCTAATGACGATGAATTTCGCTTACTATACCGGCTGCGCTGCTCAACAGACTCAAAAAGAGGCCGATTGGGCCGCTGAAGCTGTCTGTGACGAACTGGGCATCAAGCTGCACCGTATGAACAAAGCCAGCTGTTGTGGCGCGGTAAGCTTGCGTGAAACCAAGCCTGCATTCGCTCTGGCCGTCGCCGCCCGTATCTTTTCGCAAGCCGAAGAGATGGGTATGGACATTGCCACCATCTGCAACACCTGTTTGCAGACACTCAGCCAGGCCAATAACCGCCTGAAAAATGATGATGACCTGCTCGATGACGTCAACGAAGTGTTGAAAAAATCCGGTGTGGCCCCCTACAAAGGGACCATTAAGGTTAAGCATTTGGCTTGGGTTATGGTTGATGAGGTGGAAACGGATCTGCTTAAGAGCAAGATCACTAAGCCGCTCAACGGTCTGCGCGTTGCCCCCTTCTATGGCTGCCACACTCTGCGCCCTGAAGAGATCTTCGAAGCAGATGCAGGTGAGAAGGCCAAACATCTGGATACCCTGATCGAACTGATGGGGGGTAACCCCGTGAGCTACGATGGTCATGACAAATGCTGCGGCTTCCATGTCATGCTTTCCGATGCCCAAGAGATGCGTCAAATGGTGGTTAAAAACACCGGTTCGGCTAAAGATGCCGGCGCCGATGTTATGATCACCCCTTGCACACTCTGTGACATGGCCATGGGTTCCTACCAAGGTATTGCTGAGAAATCTACAGGCAAAAAAGTGGGACTGCCTGAGATGAATTTTGCTCAGCTGTTGGGTTGCGCCATGGGGATTGATGAGAAGAAGTTGGGCATCAACCGCCTACACATCAGCCCTCGCCCTCAGCTTACCGCCCGAGGTGTGCTGTAAGCTCTGAGCTGTAGATGGTGTAAAAGTGTGTGTGTGAAAAGGCCGGTCTCCAACAGGAGGCTGGCCTTTTTTATGGGAGATGGTTAACGAACGACCCTGTAACTTTTTTGCAGGAAGCGGCAACTAAACACCATGATTGATTCTAAGAGCACTTTTTTATCTCTTTTTTTCTCACAACCGTGCACAATATTGTTTTGTTTTTTTGCTCCTTACCCTTCAGGACGGAACCATGTCTCAAGATACCGTGGACGATACCTACGACTTAACCCAAGAGGGGGTTGAGAGCCAACTTCTCGGCATGGTGCTTAAAGAAGGGGTTTTTCGTGAAGGGGAAGATCAACATTTTGTGCCCGCAGGTACGCCCATCAATACCGCCTTGATCCGCCGTTTATGCCAAGATGAGGGTATTGAGAAAATACAAGCCTGGAGCCCGCAACAGCAAACCCTCTCCAACACCATGCGCAACACCAACACAATCATGAAAAACACCCATGAAATGTGTGCATCCATGGTGGAGGAGCAGCTGAAAAGCCTAGAGAGCGATATCCAAGAACCAGATGCGGTATTTGATGCCATTAAAGCATTAAAAAAACGCGATGCCTTTACCTTCATTAATGATCTATTGGGGGATATGGATGGCATGGTCAACCAAATCCTCAAGGTACTGGATGTCACCACCATTGAGGGGATCAAACATCTACGTGGGCACCACGAAAGCACGGGAAATCATAGTATTGAAACAGGCTTAAGAGGTATGGCCATTGCCCGTTGCCAAGGTGAGTCCGATAGCTTGATTCAACAGATTGGTCTGGCAGGCTTTGTTCATGATATGGGGAAAATGTTTATTCCCCTCTCTATCTTGGATAAAAATGGCCGTCTGACCAATGCTGAGTTCACCCATATGAAACGCCATGCCGCGTTAGGGGCCGAGTTCTTGGCCGAAGATGGCATCATCAGTAAACCCTATGCATTTGCTGCGGGTAGCCACCATGAAACTTTCGTTCTTAAAGGGGGTTATGGCATTTTAACCACCGACTCTGATCTGGTACAAGTTGACCTTAAGGGTCAGGATCGTGAAACCGCTTGGCGCATAGGAAACTATTTGGCCATCAGTGATGTATGGACAGCACTGGGGGAACCACGTGCCTACCATAAAGCGGGTAAATTTGAGATCGAAATTCTTATGATCATGGTGGATATGATGAAGCAGGGTAAGTTTGATCCGACCCTGTTTAAAGAGGGCTTCTACCAGCTCTACCATCAACGCCCAGAATCCAAAAACCTTTTGGAAAAAGGGATCCATTTTCCACTGTTTTCATTCCCACGTGCGTTACAAGACGATCTGAAGAGACGTTTTAAGCTGCCCTCCCATGAGTGGAAGTTCTCGGAAGAGGATCTGGAAACACTGGGGCTGCATAAAAAGGTCCTAAGGCTGGGGTTTGATGAAGACAAAATCAAACTACACAAAGGTATTACCTTACACGAACTCCGTAGCCGCCGGGTAGCTGGGGTCCCTGAAAATCCAAAGTATGAGGGTATTGAACCGAAACCCGTTGACTATCGTATTGCCTTTATCGAGCAGGTTGGGACACATAAAGTTAAATCCATGATCTTAAAAATTGATGACACCCCCATGGATTTAAAAGCCAAAATTGAAGGGAAAAAAGGGCAGAGTCTGGATAAGATCCAAAACTACCTCTTTAAGAAAGTAGGGATGTTTGAGTTGGATCTAGGCCCCTATTTACGCTGCCCAGATGATCAACTTTTGGCTGAATTCACCTCCGGGTTTGCGTAATATCCCCCGGCTCTGCCATACTTACGCTCCTTATTCACCCTAACCTGCCATCACTACTATGCCCGCACTCTGGGTCGATTTTGCCCCATGGGGTAAGCCCCTAACATTTGATCAGCCAACCCAGCAGCGGCAAGCTGAAACCGCTGATGAGGTCGCACCTTTACTACGCTGGGCAGAAGCTCAAGCCAAGGCAGGATCATGGGTTGCTGGCTACGTGGGTTATGAAGCCGCTGCCGCCTGGGGATTACCGGTTGTAGAGAATACCCAGACCCCTTTAGCCTGGTTTGGCTGCTACGCCCCCCCCCAACCCGCGTGTTACCCCACCCAGCTAAAAGCCCCAAAAGTTTCGCTGGATCTGCAGATTAATCCGCATCAACATCATGCGGACCTTCAGCAAATATTGGACTATATCCAAGCGGGTGATAGTTATCAGGTCAACCACACGGTACGGGCAACACCCCATTTTCAGGAAAATCTGCACACACTTTTTTTGGACCGCCAGACGCGTTATCGCTTTCCCTATGCCATCTGGCTTGAAACCTCTGAACGTACGGTAGCCTCCCTATCACCTGAACTGTTTTTGCACCGGATGGGCGAGCGTGTGGTAACGGCCCCCATTAAAGGCACCCGACCAAGGGGTGAGACGCTGGCCCAGGATCAACAGTTGGCTCATGCCTTGAGGGTATCGACCAAAGATGCGGCAGAGCATATTATGATTGTGGATATGGCCCGTAATGATCTGGGACGTGTGTGTCAAACAGGCTCTATTCGCGTACCCCATCTTAAAAACTGTCGTAGTTTTGCCACGGTGCATCATTTGGAAAGCCGGGTGGAAGGCACCATCTCTAAAGAGACCGATCTAGCCCAACTTTTTGCTGCACTGTTCCCTGCAGCCTCCATTACAGGTGCCCCAAAAAAACGCACCATGGAGATTATTAAACAGCTGGAGAACAGACCCCGTCATATTTATACCGGTAGTGTCGGTGTGATCCGTCCGGGAGGAGAGGCCATTTTTAATGTCGCCATTCGTACCCTGGAACACCAAGGCGAGCAGACAACACTGGGTTTAGGTGGGGGTGTTGTTGCGGATTCCAACCCTCAGGAGGAGTGGCAGGAGTTGGCGGATAAAGCGGGCTTTCTGACCCAGCACCCCACCACACAACCCCCTGGCTTGATTGAAACGATGAAAGTCTCAAGTGAGGGGGGTATTCCCTGGCTACAGGAACATCTGCAACGGCTGGAAAATTCAGCCACCGCACTTGGCCTACCCTTTAACCGAGTGGAAGCTGACCAGCAGATCCAGGCTGAGCTTAAACAGCCCAAACAGCACCCCTATGTGCTACGTCTGGAACTTAAGGGGAGCGGGGTTATGACCATCACCACCCGCGCATGCCCAACGGATAAACAGGCATTAAAGCTGTTGGTTCACCCCTATCCGTTGGATGGACAAGATCCCCTCTTGCGCCATAAGACAACCCGACGTCAACACTTCAATACCGCGTATACCCAGGCACAAAGCCAAGGGTATGATGATGTGCTATTTTTGAACACCTACGGCCATCTGACGGAATGTGCCATTCGTGCCATTTTTCTTCAACTGCAGGGTACATGGTACACCCCCCCTATTGAAGATGGTCTCCTGCCCAGTCTATGGCGCGAACATACGCGCCATACATTGAATGCTCAGATCCGCAGTCTGACCTTAGAGGATCTAGCCCATGCCCAGAAGATCATGGTCGGGAATGCCGTTCAGGGTAGCCAACAGGTCATCTCATGGCATATTCAGGATGATCCACCCCAAAAAAAAGTATAGGCATGTACAAACCATTTCATGTGTCGGTTTATCAATAAACACGACCATTAAATGTGATATAGGCAACAGCAGCTGGCTCTGTTAAAGTGAAGATGGGGCGTATATCAATTATGGGAGGGCGTACGGTGCATCTGCAAAGATTCTATCTATTCAGTACTATGCTCTTTCTATTGTGGCTACCGCAAGCCCGTGCCCATGATATCTCCTTAGTTCCCAATACAAGTCCGCTCTACAACTTTTGCTACGGTGTTGATGCCTTCCGGCATTTGGATGGCACACACTCTCTGTTAACGGATAACAGCCCTGATCTGTGTATTTGTGGCCCAGATTGGCATGAAAAAAGCCCCATCCTGCGACTTAACACAACATCCGCACCACCTTTAAGCACAGAAAATGGCACGGGCTTTCAAGATCTATTAACCTTAGAAGCCTTTTGCCGTAACGATATACGGGTTCGCCTAACCCATTTGGCGGGCAAACCCTCCCTGCGCATGGCCAACAGCGGTGTGGATGATGGTACGGTGGGTCGTGTTGCCAAACTGCTCAAAGAGATTGATCTACCCAATCTTCTTTTGGTGCCTGAACCTTTTATGGCTTGGGATTTTTCAGCCTTTACCCGTACCGCTGAAATCCAACCGCTAGAGTGGGAAGAACTGGCCCCTTATAACGTCGCCCATAACAGTGGCTGGATTATTCTGCATAACAACATTAAGCAGGCCAAATCCATTATCCATACCCGTGACAGTGAACAACTGTTAGGGCTACTGGCCAAAGGGCGCAGTGATGTTGTGGTGGTGGAAAAGTGGCAGGGTTTACAAGCCGCTAAGCAGCTGCATATTCAAGACCTTCACCTGGTCACCCCCCCCTTAACCAGTCGTAAAATGCATATCTTTATGCACCGTAAGCATGAAGAGCTCATTGAGCCGATATCCCGCACTTTGCGCCAGATGAAACAAGATGGATCCTACCGCACCATCTATGCGCATACCTTGCAGCCATTGATTGAACAGGTAGCGCGCTGACATGGGTCAGTCATCTGCCAAGCAGCGCCTTATCAAACGGCCCATTGGTCGGCGTTTGATCCTGGCGATGATCGCCTTTAGCTCACTGATTACCCTACTTGCGACAGGGTTACAGCTATATAATGATTATCGCAATGACATCAATGCGATCGATCATAGTTTAGAGCTTATTCAACAGAGCCGCCTAAAGGCACTTGCCCATGCGGTCTGGATTCATGACACTCAGCAAATTGAACTCCTCTTAGAAGGGATGATTCAATCTCAGGACATGGAACAAGCCGCCGTTTTTGTTGATGGGGATATGGTCTGGTACCGAGGTATTACCGGTTCCAAAAATCGGATTACCCGCCATTACCCGTTAATCTACGTCTATGATGGCTCCCCACAGGAAATTGCTTATCTACGCATTACCGCCAGTGTGGACCGTGTTATGGCCCGCTTGCTGGGGAAGGTGGTGATGATTTTGGCCAGCAATGCGGTTAAAACAACCCTTGTAGCCATTTTGATGTTAATGCTTTTCCACCGTTGGGTTACCCGCCACTTGGGCCAACTGGCCACGTATGCCCATAATTTAGATCTGGACCACCCACCACCCCACCATATTTTGGATCGCTCCAACCCTAAACAGGTGGATGAACTGGATGCCGTGGCAAGTGCGCTGCTGAAGATGCATCAAAACGCGCACACCATCTACCAAGATCTAAGTGGCCGGGAACAGAGCCTACGCACCCTACTGGAGTCAACCCGAGCCGTTGGGTGGCGGTTGGATTTAGTCACCAAACAGCTCACCTATATTGGTCCACAAATTCATACACTACTGGGGTATCCGACCAATAGCTGGGCAGACTTGGTTGTTTGGCAAACCCGTATACACCCCGAAGATCGCTTAACCACACTGACCCAAATGGAACGTTTGATCACCCACCCCTGCGACCATGTCATGGAGTATCGCATGGTGGCCGCAGACGGACGCACCGTATGGATACGTGATATGTCGGCGATTATGCCGACACAAAATCATAACCATAACCCCCAACTTGGGGGCTTCTTTTTAGACATTAGCGCGCAAAAAGATCTAGAGAGCCGACTACGGAGCACCACAGAACGGGCAGAGTCAGCCAGTCGGGCCAAAAGTGAATTTCTCGCGGTTATCAGTCATGAGATCCGCACCCCACTCAATGCCATTATTGGTATGGGTGAAGTGTTGTTGGATGACCAACTGACCAACGAGCAAAAACACTATGCCCAGGTCTCACAACAAGCCGCCAATACCCTATTGGATTTAATTAATGATGTGTTGGATCTCTCCAAAATTGAAGCCGGAGAGTTCCAGTTAGATCATGCCCCCTATGATCTACAAGATCTGATACAGGGGGTTGTGGATGTCAACACCATCACCGCCAAACAGCACGGTCTGCACATCCGTTCCAACCTGCATGATAGTCTACCCAGCTTAATGTATGGGGATGCCCGACGTATTCGACAAGTGCTGTTTAACCTGATGGGTAATGCCATTAAATTTACCGACCGGGGACAGATCCGACTAGATACTGAGTTGGTCGAAACACCCACAGGGCGCTGGGTACGTATACGTGTGACCGACACCGGCATTGGCATTGCCCAGGAAAAACAGACACTGATTTTTGATGCCTTTACCCAATCTGATGGATCGGTCACACGCCGTTATGGCGGAACAGGCCTTGGTTTGACCATCTCCAAGCGGTTGGTGGAGATGATGGGTGGTCAGATTGGTGTACAGAGTCAATTGGGTGAGGGCAGTTGCTTCTTCTTTACCCTACCAATCAGTACCACATGGGATGTTCTGGAACCCTTGCAAACACCAAGTGAACCATGGCTTAAGGATAAGAACATCCTGGTTATTCATGAAGACCAGGATAATCTCAATCACTTAACCCAACTCCTGGAGCTGGTCGGAGCCTGTGTAATCCAGGGAGGAAGTTGTCTGGATAAAGAGCACTGCCTAGCACAGATGTCCCAGCCGTTACATGGGGTTATCATGAATTGCGGTGCGCTGAACAGTGACGGCATAAACTGCCTGGAAAAGTACCTTCAGCAATATCCCCAAGATCAGATCCCTCGGATCGTCTTAACATCCGAACTTAAAACACAATTACAAGCACGGGCTCAACGTATTGGTGCCCACTACCTGAGCTGCCCTGTACAAGCTGAACAGCTCTATACGCTGCTGAACCCCATGCAGGTTGAGCCAGAGACCACAACCGCCCCAGCCATGGCACAGGGCCCTGCCCTGGAAGATACCCCACCACCCAGAATTCTTATTGTGGAAGATAGTGAAGATAATGTGTTATTAATTCGTACCTTCCTAAAGAACACCCCCTACCTGCTGGAGTTTGCTTGCCATGGTCAGGAGGCTATTGAGCACTGGCAAAAGAACCATTACGACCTGATCTTAATGGATATTCAAATGCCGGTGATGGATGGACTGACAGCCACACGGCGTATTCGTGAGCGGGAACAACGCCAGGGCACAGGTCATACGACCATTGTCGCCTTAACCGCCCACGCCATGGCCAGTGATCATCAAAATGCACTGGACGCTGGTTGTGATGATTTTTTAACCAAACCGGTTAAGCGAAAAACCTTGCTGGCATCCCTCGAGAGTTATCTCATTAAAGAACATGAAAAAACACCCGCATAAGAGTATGTTCAATGTTTAACTACCTATTTTTCCGTACTTTTGCCTTCCTCACCGGCTTTTTCAGTCTGGTTGCCACCCACCCTTCTTATGCGGATGACATGCAGCTGGCAGGGCTGTTTGCCCAACATAACCTGCGTGGCACACTGGTAATTGAATCCATAGATGGTCAACATCGGTTTGTTCACAATCAAGCCCGCTCAGGGCAACGCTTTGTACCAGCCTCGACCTTTAAAATCCCCCACACACTCATTGCCTTACAGGAGATGGCGGTCCACCCTCAAGAGATCCTGCTCTGGGATGGTCAACAACACCCCTACCCACCCTGGAACCGTAACCATACCTTAGCCTCCGCTTTTAAATATTCCTGTGTCTGGTGCTTTCAAGAGTTGGCCAAACGTCTGGGACCTCAAGCGTATGGACATTATCTGCAAGAGATGGCCTATGGCACAGCGGTCGCGGGACCTAAGTTGACCAACTTCTGGCTGCAAGGGGATCTAAAAATCAGCGCCAAAGAGCAAATTGCCTTTTTGCGTAAGCTCTACCTACAGCAACTGCCTTTTTCACCCCAACATTTTTCAACGCTTAAGCAAATTATGCAGGTAGAGAAAACAGAAGATTATCAGATCTATGCCAAAACGGGATGGGCTGCAAAGGTCTACCCACAAGTGGGCTGGTATGTCGGTTATGTGGTGGGGAAAAGAGGCGTCTGGATGTTTGCCTTGAACATGAAGGTCAATAACCGTGAACAGCTCTCACTGCGCAAAAGTTTGGTCATGGAAGCCTTACGCCTGAAAAAAATTCAGCCTGCTATGACAGAGATCCCTTAATGCCCATGAACAGGGCAAGAGCTTGATCGTAACGGGGACATAAACGTAAGGGGTGTCATCAGCCAGGGCGATGCGCATGGCATGGGTAGATCGCAAAAGACCACCCTACCAGGGTGCCCCGAACGAGGGCACCCCTTATAGGACTGTTGCCATCAGCTGCGCTGTCTAAGCACCTCATACAAAGCCACACCGGTGGCTACTGAGACATTGAGCGAACCCACACCACCCCCCATGGGAATGGCCACCAACTGGTCACACTTTTCTCGGGTTAAACGGCGCAAACCTTTGCCTTCATTACCCATAATCAACGCCAATGGACCTTTACAGTTCAAGTCACCAATGGGTGTTGAATCCTCTTCCCCAGCCATACCCACCACCCAGACATTGAGCTTTTGCAACTGCTCAATAGCCCGTGCCAAGTTGGTCACACGGATCAGATCCAGCCGCTCAGCCGCACCTGCCGATGCTTTAATGGCCCCGGCGTTTAGGGGTGCCGCACGATCTTTGGGAAGAATCACCGCCAGCGCACCAAACGCTTCTGCACTGCGCATAATGGCCCCCAGGTTATGCGGATCTTCCACCCCATCCAAGATCACCAGCAAGGGTTCTTTAGCTTGTTCAACCACATCCAGCAGATCATCCCAACCCATCGCCTCACGGGGGGCACAACGGGCAATGACCCCTTGGTGCACAGCCCCATCGGCCATACGGTCCATGGCACCACGATCTTTAAACTGAATTTGTATGCCGCGCTCCCGGAAGGTATCAATCATCCCTTCCACACGTTTACCGTGGCGCCCTTTTAAGATCCACAGTTGGGAAACAGGGCGGCCACTTTCCAGCAGAGCCATAACGGGGTTAACCCCGTAGATTTTGGTTTCATCACTCACTTGCGGCTCCATTGGGTTCCCTGAGCGCCATCTTCCAGCACAATACCTTGCGCGGCCAGCTCATCACGAATACGGTCGGACTCGGCCCAATTTTTGGACTGTCGGGCTTCAGTGCGTTGGGTAATTAAGGCCTCAATCGCTTCGGCCCCCAACCCACCCTCTTCGGTACGCTCGGCTCGGAACCAACTCTCAGGATTTTGCTCGGCCAAACCCAAGTGCTGTCCCAACCCCCGGATCACACGCGCCCAGGTGGCTATGACTTCTGGATCTTTTTTCTCAGCAATGGCGGTATTGAGCATTTTGGCCGCTTCAAACAGTTGAGCAATCGCTTGAGGGGTATTGAAATCATCATCCATCGATTTCAGATAACGCTCCACCAACGCTTGTGGCGCTCCTTCCGGTACATCCGACATCTCAAAAATAGCATCGGATGGCAAGCGCCCCAAAATACCCTGAGCAGCACGCAAGGCTGTGTAAAGACGATCCAACCCAGCTTTGGCGGCATCAAGCAGACCAAAGTTGAAATCCAACGGGCTACGGTAGTGACTGTTGAGAATGAAGAAACGTAAAACCTCACCATGGTAACGTTCTAACAGATCACGGATGGTGTGGAAGTTGCCCAAAGATTTGGACATCTTCTCCGCCTCACCCTCTTCATTAATCACATTCACAAAGCCGTTGTGGATCCAGTAGTTCACCGCATGTTTGCCGGTGCACCCTTCGGTCTGAGCAATCTCATTTTCATGGTGTGGGAAGATCAAGTCACGACCACCACCATGGATGTCAAAGGAGTCGCCCAGATACTTGGTGCCCATCGCCGAACACTCAATATGCCAACCGGGACGACCAGACCCCCAGGGAGAGTCCCATTGGGGCTCTTCAGGTTTGGCCCCTTTCCAGAGGACAAAATCCATAGGGTTACGCTTATTGTGGTCCACATCAACACGGGCCCCGGCCTCTTGCTCATCCAAAACTTTTCCTGAGAGTTGGCCATAATTCTTAAACTGATCAACCGCGTAATAGACATCCCCGCCACTGGGATAGGCCACACCTTTATCCACCAAAGCTGTGATCATCTGCTGCATTTCCGGCAGATGTTCAGTCGCCTTGGGCTCAATATCTGCTTTTTGCACACCCAATGCCCCCATATCGTCATGGAAAGCATCAATGTAGCGGCTGGTCAGCTCCTGGATCGATTCACCACGCTCATTAGCCCGCTTGATAATTTTATCGTCAATATCGGTAAAATTACGAACATAGGTCAGGTCAAAACCTTTGACCCTAAAGTGCCGCGCAATGACATCAAACACCACCATAACCCGTGCATGACCTATGTGGCTGTAGTCATAAACTGTCACACCACACACATACATGCCCACTTTTCCGGGAATCATGGGAACAAAAGGTTCTTTTTTACGTCCAAGGGTGTTGTAAATCGCGATACCCACAGGTCTTTGCCTTTTTTTTCAGGTTGTTATAAAAAAGGTGGATTATACCCCAATCAACCTTCATTTGCCATTGGATAAGGAAAAGGTTATATTCCAGAATTCCAAGCTTGATAAATCGGTCAAAAAAAGGCCTATATGGAACCCATTACATTGGCACTCACCTGATGGGTGAAATGCTGTTTTTGCATTAAACCTGAAAACAAACAAGCTGTTGTCTCATTTGGAGCGCAAATCGATGTCTGAAGCCAAGCACCATAAACTGATCGTTCTCGGTTCCGGTCCTGCCGGTTTCACTGCGGCCATTTACGCGGCCCGCGCCAACCTTAACCCTGTGGTTATTCAAGGTCTGCAACCGGGTGGTCAGTTGACCATTACGACAGAAGTGGATAACTACCCTGGTTTTGAAGAGGGGGTTCAGGGTCCTGAGCTGATGCAGAAAATGCAAGCACAGGCTGAGCGTTTTAACACCGAGGTGATTTTTGATACGGTCACCAGTGCCGATTTGAGCAAACGCCCCTTTACTCTGAACTGTGACAGTGGCGATGTGTACACCTGTGACGCTTTGATTATCTCTACCGGCGCTTCCGCCAAGTGGTTGGGGATGGAGTCTGAGCAAAAACTGAACGGTTTTGGTGTCTCAGCCTGCGCCACTTGTGATGGTTTCTTCTTCAAAAACCAAGATGTCTGCGTCATTGGTGGCGGGGACACTGCGGTTGAAGAGGCGCTCTACCTGGCCAACATCTGCAACAAGGTCTACTTGGTTCATCGTCGTGATGAACTGCGTGCTGAGAAGATTATGCAGAACCAGATGTTTGCTAAAGAGAACATCATTCCTGTTTGGGATAGCGTACCCGAAGAGATGCTGGGTGACCCCAATAAAGGGGGTTTAACCGGCGTACGCATTAAAAACGTCAAGAGTGGTGAGAGCTCTGATCTGACTGTTACCGGCTGCTTTATCGCCATTGGCCACCGCCCCAATACTGAGATCTTTGGGGAGCAGCTGGATAAAGATGAAAATGGCTACCTCATCACCAAGCCAGACTCCACCGCCATGAACATTGAAGGTGTGTTTGCGGCTGGTGATGTTCAGGATACGGTTTTCCGCCAAGCTGTGACCGCTGCCGGCACAGGCTGCATGGCAGCTATTGAAGCAGAACGTTGGTTGGCTGCACAGGAATAAGCACCGTTCCAATGCATCTATTTAAAAGGCTGAGATTTTTTAATCTCAGCCTTTTTTATACCCAGACTCCACAACAGAAGACATGCGAGGGTTTTTCACTTGATCCACCCGCCCCAAAAGAACGGCGTTAACAGCAAGTGTAACCACCGCTCACAGATAGGGTCTTGGCACGGTTGATAAAACCCACAAACACCGAGCACTCCATAGCCTGCCCGCTGTGGCGGGTCACTCTATGGTTTTCATCACTCAAGGTCGAAATACCTCTCGCGCCTCCTCATTCAGTTTCCATGCTTACCCAGGGATTGGCTGCAAACATGCCCAGCGCTTGCTCATAACCAACAAACAACGCTATAACAGAGGGCCTATTCACTCCGTTCTTGGCTATTGCTATGATCACCCGCCATCAGATTGATCTGGTTCTGGCACTCTCTCAGCAGGTGCCCCTACAGGTGTGGGATCAAAAAGGCATGCTCGATCGCGAGCTGGCACTCTATCGCACCATGCAACCACACTTGCGGTCTATTACCTTACTAACCGATGGGGACCGCCATGAAGGACGCTATCAACCTCAACTAGCCGGTATGCACCTTCAATACAATCGCTGGGAGCTACGTCCTTGGCACTATCAGCGCTGGCTAAAAATGCCTTGGCGACGCTGGAAGCAAGGCCATGTTCTGTTTAAAAGCAATCAGTTAAGTAGTGCGCCTAATGCCATTGATCTTGCCCGCTACTATGGCCAAAAGAGCATTACCCGTTGTGGTTATCTGCTCAGTGAATTTGCCGCCTTACACCATGGCCCCTATTCCAAAGCCCGCCTAAGAGCGATTATACGGGAACAACGTGCTTTTCATGGTGCCAACCGGGCCTTCGTCACCACCCCGCAAATGGCCCAACTGCTGACCAACCGCTACGGTCTCTCCAGTGAGCAGATCCGTATTCAACCCAACTATGTGGACTGTACGCAATTTACGCCGACGACTGAAGTCCGTAAACCGGGTCCCCTGCGGCTGCTTTTTGTCGGGCGCCTGCACCCAGAAAAAAATTTGCTCAATCTTTTACAGGCCATGGTGGGGTTAAACGATCTCCATCTGGACCTGATTGGACAAGGAGATCAGCAAGCCGAACTGGAACAGTTTATTGAACACCATCAACTCTCCGTCACTTTGCATGGTCGGGTTGCACACAACGATCTGGTTTTATTTCACCACAACAGCGATCTGTTTGTTCTACCCTCCTTACAAGAAGGACACCCCAAAGCTCTGCTAGAAGCGATGGCATGTGGCTCACCCATTTTAACCACCGATGCACCGGGTAACCGGGATGTGGTGCAACATGGGCACACCGGTTGGATCAGCGCAACCGATGCCCCAGCGCTGCAACAGAGCTTGAAGCATTTACAAAGCCACCCAGAGCTTCGCCACCAATTGGGGGTCCAAGCACGGCAGTATGCGGAAACAGAGGTCTCTCTAACCGCCATAGCCCAACGTGAGCTGACCCTTTATGAAGAGATTTTCAACACACCTTAAGCGAGGCCTTTGTTGCGTTCACCCCTCATAACCCGCCTAAAATCCTGTTGCCTAAAAGGGGGAATCACGGGATAATGAATGTGACGTTTTGATGACAAACACAATGATCCAAGCCTGTTCGGGTCATTTGGGGGGGTGGGATATAAAAGAATGGCCAAAAAAAAGAAAAAACCGGCCAAAGAGAAACTGCTTTCCGCAGCCAAAAGGATTAAGCAGGAAAAACGGGCCCAAAAAAAGCTGATTGAAGCAACCAAAGCGCTAAAAAAAGATAAAAAGAAGAATAAAGAGAAACCCAAACAGGAAGAGGCCCCCAAACGCAGCATACGGGTTGCCAAACACCTGATGATACCGGTACAGCCTGAACCACTGCTGGCACCCCCACCTCCCCCTGTGGCAGCCCCAACGCCCCTAAAAGAGGCTGACCCAGAGGTTCTGGATCTCGACCGCTTACACATCCTTGGGCAAATTCTTGACTACGCCTTACAGCATAGCCTTCTTGATGAAGATGCTGTCTTACGTTGGGGTAAACGGTGTGTCAGTGATGCCATGATCGAAAAACTGAACCTGACCATTCATGATGAAAAACTTCCGCCGGCCAAACCGATCCGTTTAAATCCAAATCTTTATGGTGGATAGATTCGAATATTCAATAATTAACGAATACTTATACTGAATAACATGCAAATTGATTAATTGCATTCATTTGCAAAATACAGCAAACTAATCCGTGTAAGATTTTGTCTTTAACCTCTTATTGGACGGTTGCAGTGCCATGATGGAGTGTCAAACCCGCATTGAAAATGATCATCTGACCATAGGCCTACCTAAGGATTTCTCCAGTAGGCACTACCCCTCTTTTCGGGCCTGCTTCATTCATCATCCCCCTAGCTGGACCTATATTCTAGACTGCGTTCAGCTAACCCATCTAGACAGCGCAGCGCTTGGTATGTTTTTGCTTTTACAAAAACATGTCGCGGCTGGGAGGGGGAAAATAAGCTGTATTAACTGCCATCCTCATTTACAAAACTTACTGGACAAAGCCCAGTTCAGCCATCTGTTCCAGATCAACCCTATGGTTCAGCCAGGGGCACATCCGGAACTTCCACATGAAGCGATTCCACGGCAAATCGCCACAACCTAAGCCTTGTACCACGCTTTTTTAACACACCCTCTACGCATTGGGCAGTAACCCCATGACCTGGTTACGTCCCCCCTCCTTGGCCATATACAGCGCTTTATCCGCCAGCCCGACCATCTCATCCTTGCTATCAAGGGTGATATCAAAACAGGTGACCCCAATACTGATGCTTAAAGGACGCCCAGGATAGCGCCGGGACATCGCCTCACCGACTTGTCGAATGGCCAGTCGAATCCGTTCACAATACCGGGCCGCTTCTTTATAATCAGTATCCCGTAGAACAACAATGAACTCCTCACCCCCATACCGACCTACAGAGCCGTTACCTCGAGTGAGCTTTTTTAAGACGGCTGAGACCAGTTTGAGCACATTATCGCCCATTTGATGGCCAAAGGTGTCGTTAAACTTCTTAAAATAGTCGACATCTAACATGGCCACTGAGAGCTGACCCACCTCCTTTTTGGCCTGTTGAAACGACTGCTCTAAAATTTCATCAATGCGTCCACGGTTATAAAGCTTGGTCAGGTGATCACAGTGGGCCATTTGATTGGCCACCTGGAGCTGCTTGGCATGTTCCAGCGCCATGCCTAACTCATGAGCGACTTGATTGAGTGGATTGAGAGTAGGCAGATCAAACAGTGGCCCATCTGGCCCATTATCCAGAGCAATCAAACCATAAACACGCTGCGGGCCCACCACAGGGGTCAAGGCCATCTGTCTGGCCTGAATTTTATTGCGAATATGCTTCTCAACAGCTGTCTTGCCAGAGACCAGCAACTGCTTACGCTGACGCAGCGCATCCAAAAAGGCGCTGGGTTCATCATCCAATGGAATTTCCACAGGTTGTTTCATGGGACGTAAGAGCTGACTATCCCGACTAAAGCTGGCCTCTTTGACCAAGCAGCGTTTAACCGGATCTACATGAAAAACCATACCACGTTTGGCTTTAAATGCAGCACAGATAGAAGCCAGGGTATTATCAAGTATTTCCTGCTTTATCAAGCTTTTATGTGGAGCTAACAGTGTCTCTTGTACCGGTGTAGGCTTTGGTGCTTCTACAGGAGCTACAGGCTGTGGAGGGGGTTTTTTCTCATATTTAAGCTCTGTATTGAGCTTGGCCAAAGAGATTCCTGCATCCAAAAGGTTGCGATTGAAAGCAATGTGGTCAGGAAACTCAATACCATCATGGGCAGCAACTTTGCGTACATCCAGATTAACCTGCTCAACAATGGCCGCATAATCTGCCCGGTTCAGGGAGAGATACTTCTGTACCTCTGGCGGTAGAACCGGATGTTGTCCACGGGGAAGGGATCCCAAACCTTGGATCCAAGCCAAAAAGTCTGCCAACTGTACAATCGCCGTAAGCTGAGCAACCTCTTTGCCCACCTCTTTGGCATCATAACGGCTGTGATGCAGAGCAACAGCTAAAACTACCGCACTGTTCATACCCCACTTGTTCAGAGTATGGGCACCGATACCATCATGCCCAACCCCCAAAAGGGTCCGCTCATAAGCGACGCTATCCCAATCCGTCCGGATAGAGATCTCCTGCAACTCCTCATAATCCATAGCCCCCAGGCCATCGATAAGCAGTTTGCCGAGATCGTGCAGCAGACCTGCAAGATAGGCCTCTTCAATATTGGCATAGTTGACCTTTTTGGCGATCACCCGTGCCGCACACGCAACCCATAAGTTATGGCGCCACAAGGTGGCACGATCAAAGCTACTCTCATCATCCTGAGCAACATGGATAAAATGGCTGAACATCAGCCGTTCCAGCGCGGTGGCACGAATGGTATTAAAGCCTAATCGTACCACAGCACCATGCAGCCCCCCCTCCTCCTCACCGGTCATTTTTAGAACAGCACGGGCTAGCTCAGGGCTCTGTTCAACAATCGCCACCACATCTGCCGCATTGGTGCGCTCCAGACGGGTACTACGTAGCAGCTCAAATAGGGTCGTGGGTAGGCCTAAGCTCTCAATCCCACCACGGGTTAATACACTTTCCACCTTTTTGTCCGGTGGTAGCCATGGATCAACCTTCATAATGCCCCCTTTAACACATGCCGGTGCTGCTGTTCAGATATTGTAGGGATTGCCGCCCTCTTCTTATGTTAATATCGGCAGCTGTGACGGGTTCTGTAGTGATGATGCACAATCCGTCACTCAAGCTATCTGTCTCTTCTTTTAAGCACAAGTTTTCCATTTGGGCGGAGATAAACCGTGCGCGTCATGTTGTGGCTGATCACAGGGCTTATGTTACTCACAGGGTGCAGCAGCACCAACCCTTATAGTGACCGTCTACACCTTATGGCCAGAGAAGCCTCCCTGCACTACAAAGTACACAGCGGACTAGAGTATGATATCGCCACTTGGCGACGTATCCAAAATACGGGCGCTCCCCTACACATTTATATCGAAGGGAGTGGCCATATTTGGGAAGCCAAAGGGAGACTCTCTCAAGATCCCACACCCCACCACCCCAAGGCATTTCATCTTGCATTGGCAGACCCTCACCCCAACGTTGTCTATTTGGCCCGCCCTTGCCAATATGTAATGGATGACCCCAAGCACAACCGCCATTGTGGGCCCCAACTATGGTCCACTCACAGCCTAAGTGATGCTGTTCTCGCCGACCTTAACCGTGCGATCCACACACTTAAACGAGAAGCCCAAGCCAAAAAGATCCATCTAATTGGGGTAGGCAGTGGTGGTAATGCCGCAGCACTACTGGCTGGTTCCCGCTTTGATATCGCCAGTTTACGTAGTGTCGATGGTATTTTGGATCATGACCTATACCATACCAGCTTAAAGCAGCCACGCTGGGCGGCTTCGTTAAATGCCAAAAACATGGCCAAACTCCTGCGGAAAATCCCTCAAACACACCACATTACCGGGCTAGATAGCCGATTACCCCGAGAGATGGCTGCACAATTTTTAAAACCAATGGGTCGTGAATCCTGCGCCCAAGTGGCACTCCATCAATGGAATGATCTCGATACATTTTTGATTAAATGGCCAAAACTCATGGCAGAAGCCCCCCCCTGTCTTAAGGCTCCTGAGCAGGCTGATCAAAAGCCCTAAGTTTTTTGACCGCTCTGCGCCGAGCTCTTATGACCCATCATTTTTGCTTCATGCCGTGGCCAAACCGCTCTTCTGCATCACCGACCCGTTTAATCTCCCCCCCCCCCCGTTCGCACACCGTATTTGCACGACCAAAAATGATACGATAGCCTACTGTTTTTTATCCTCTAAACAATATGATATGGGCAACTCATCCAATCACCTGAAGCTTTTTTTACATCAGACTTTTGTTTGGTGGTAAAGCATCATGGATTTCGGTTACATTGGTTATTCGTGCGCGTGATAATAGGTGGAGACCCGACTGCTGCATTTGGCTGTTGGTCGAATGGGGTTTTGACCGAATCTGGAGGGGAAAGTCTACATGGCGGTTCGACGTTCCAAAGTAATGGTGCCTCTGTTAGGAGGATTTGTCGTATTACTGACAGCTCTAGTAGGCATGTGGGGATTTAACTACCAGGCCTCAGAACAGCTATTCGGTACCATGCAAGGCAGTATGACCACCGTACACAAAATGCATATTATCTCCGAACTTATGGAGACCATCCGTGCCCGGACCCGTATTGCGGCTGAAATGTTGGATGAAGAGGATGTGTTTGCCAACGATGGTCACAAAATGGAGCTGGATGCGCTGGCCAACCGTTTTGTCTCATTGCGTAAAGAGTTGCTTGCACTCCCCCTGGACACAAGTGAAAAGATCATTCTCAACGATCTCAGCAGCAAAGTGATACCACCGACGGTCAAAGCACTTCGGCAGGTGATTGAAATTGCCATGTGGAGTGAAGAAGAAGAAGAGCGCGCCATTGCCCGTCGCCAGCTCTATGACACGGTGCAGCCTGGCCAAGGCAAGGTCATCGATCATTTTATGCGGTTCCAAACCCACTTAGAAACCAAGATCACCAAAGCAACGACCGCGACCATTCGATCTCACCGCACCAACCTACAGAGCCAACTGTTGGTACTGCTGATCCTGCTTTTGATCATGCTGGTTACCACTTATATTACCATCCGCCGGGTCATGACCATTGAGCGCACCCTTCATTATGAAAAAGAGCGTGCCCAAATTACCCTGATCTCCATCGCTGATGGTGTGATCACTACCGATACAGATGGCTTTATCCAAGATGCCAACAAAGTGGTGGGCGCTCTTGTCGGTAATAATCCTGAAGATCTGGTTGGCAAACAGCTGGAGCAGGCCTTCCCCACCAGCGCGCGCAATGAGGAGATGGCCTCCTTGCACGAAGATCTTAACAGCCTGCTGGCCAGTGAGATCCCCAAACCCATGCACACCATGGTGGTTCTGGACAGTGATGGGGATGATCTTCTTCTGGATGCCACCCTCTCCCCTGTTCAAAGTAGTGAAGGGGTTGTTTTAGGGGCGATTATTACGGTTAAAGATGTAACCGAACAACAACGCATGTCGGAGAAAATTCGTTATCAGGCCCGCCATGATCACTTAACCGGGCTGTTTAATCGACACGCGTTTGCGGATCTATGCCGTGAAAGCATGGATGTCATGAAGCCCGAAGAGACCCACAGTCTCTGCGTGATTGACCTGGATCGTTTTAAAGCCATTAACGATACCTGCGGCCATAAAGCGGGAGACATGGCGTTAAAACAGATCTCCACCATGATTCAAGGTTGTGTGCGTAAGCAGGACTATGCCGCTCGAATTGGAGGGGATGAATTTACCGTCTTTTTGGCCGATTGTACCGAGGCTGATGCGGTGAAAGTCATGGAAAAACTACTGGAGCAAGTTCAGGAATACCGCTTCTTATGGGAGGGTCAGACCTTCACCTTGGGCTTCTCCATTGGTATTTGTGAAGTACACCAGCAGGTACCGTTTGAAAAATCCTTCCAAGCTGCTGACTCTGCGGTGTTCCAGGCCAAGGATGATGGCCGAATGTGTATCCGTACCCGCTCAGTAGAGACCAACGCTCTAGAGACACCACCTGCCGAAGAGACCAACTGGGTTGGCCGACTGCACCGTGTTTTAGGTGATGAACCGCTGGTTCTGGTGGCACAACCCATGGTGGCGTTTGACCAAACAGAGCAAGGCGCTCCGCTCTTTGAGATTTTTATGCGTCTGCCTGATGGTGAAAAAAACCATCCCCCCAACGCCTTTCTACCGACAGCTGAACGCCACGGTTTAACAGGAGATCTGGACCGTAAAGTTTTGGAAATGGCCATTGAGGATTTAAAACAGCGGGATGATGGACGCATCTACAGCATTAATCTGTCTGCAAAAACCTTAGAAAGCACAGAGAGCTGTGATGGTCTGTTTGAGGTTCTGGATGCGCAGGAAGCCTGGGCCAAGCAGATCTGTTTTGAGTTGGATGAGAACACCTTAATCAACAACATGGATCAGGCCAGTCAGTTCTTATTTGGCGCCAAACAGCGGGGGGCCAAAACAGCCTTGGATAACTATGGCGGCTCACTGGGTAACTGTCTCTACCTGGAACAGTTAGAGCTGGATATGTTAAAAGTGGATGGTCAGCTGGTTCAACAGGCCAAAGATAAAGTAACAACCCGAACCGTCGTTGCGGCCATCCATAATATTTCGCAATCCATGAAGATCCAAACTGTTGCGAAACATGTTGAGGATGCCGAACTGGCAAGCCAGCTCAACGAAATTGGCTTTAATTATCAACAAGGCTTCTACCACGCCAAGCCTGAATCTCTTTAAGATCACCAGCTCCAAAAAGAAAAAGCCACACCCAAAAGGTGTGGCTTTTTTTATCACTTAACGAAAGATCATCTGACCCAGACACACAAAACCCGCCAGCGTGTGTGGCGGGTTTTCCTCTTGTGGATAACTCTGTACAGAACATCCAAAAGATAAGATTGCCGGTACGTTCCAGGGGGCGGTCCGCTAACTACTCGGCCGGGGCCTGGAGGTCCATTCACTGGGCTGGTGGGCGTCCGCATCCACCGCGCACCGACTGCATGCCATGGCTCCCTATTGCTGGCGTCTCTGACCGGGACTAGGTCAATGTTACGATCACTTGCTACACATCCTTATACACATCCTTATACACATCTGTGCTGCACATCCCGATCCTCTCACCGCCCCCTCCCGTGAACCTCCGGGGGGGCTTGTGCCCGCCAGTTCTTGGTCGCAGTTGTAGTATCTCTATTTACCCTGTATTGGGCAATTGAAAAATGATGCCTTTAAGAATTTTTTATAGGCCATCAATCTAATTTTTATTTTATTGATCTCTTATCTGCCCCCTATTCACTGGCCAAATTCAAGGGGTAATGGCGATATCTTCCACCCTAAATTACAAAGGCTAACATCCTGCAAATCCTAATGAAAGATGGAATTTAATCGGAAGCTACCGTATAATATGAGCTATTGCTAATTATCCAACCAAGCTTAATAAAGAGCGTGTCATGGGTGCAGGATTAAAAGTTCTTTTTCTACTGTTTTTTCTGTTAAGCCTGGGCCTAACCCCACAGACTTGGGCACAAAGCGCGCGCCTACAGCTCTCTTTGGTCACAGCACCCCCAGCCATGGAAGTCTCTGCTCAACAAGGCTGGGACCAAACATCTGAGCGATCCATTTCAACGGCAGCAGGCCCCCTTAGGCTGCAGGGCCTGTATGACCCCCAGTTTCTCTATATACGTTTAAGTTTTGCAGATTCCCAGGCCGACCAAACCCCAGGTTATCTACAGTGGGATGAAGCGTTCCAAAGCTACCGGAGCCATCTACTACCCATTGACCGTGTCGCACTCATCAGCTGGTTTCCTCAAGCAGACAAGCAACAAAAAGGGGATCTATGGATCTGGTCTGCCTTGGCCGGACACGGTGCTGAGGATGCCACCGTGACCTGTAGCCGCTACCCCTTTGCTCAAGCTGAAGCCAGATTGAATGACCATGGCGGACTGTTCTACCAAAAGATTACCCCTGATCCAGGCACCGCACCCTACCGGCTCAACGTACCAAAAGGTAAGCAGACCCCCAAGCTACCCAGAACAGTCGCCCAAACAGCAACAGGTAGCCGTGCAGATATCCTGACCTATAGCCAATGGCTGGATGGCCAGTGGACCATTCTCTTTAAAATTCCTCGGCAACGAACCGATCCAAACGATCTACCCTTACAGGGGGTCATTCCGCTCACACTACTTATTCATTGGGCTCCAACACAGCCCTTATGTGAACAACCGGTTCACCTGGAACTAGAGCTCCCCCCCCCAACGGTTAAGGGGGCCTTATAATGCGCACTTTTTTAATTCGGAACAGTGGTCTGATCACCTTGTTCCTGATTCTTCTGTTACTGCTTGGTATCGCCTATGAGCGCGCCAACCTGGGGGTTAGCCAGCTCATCCCTTTGCATGTATCCAGTCATGATGTTGCCACTCAAATTCATCAACTGGAACATCTAATCGACTTAGCCCGCAGCCGACATCATCAAGCCCAAAAGCGACAACAAGCCGCACAACAGGCTGAAAAAGCTCTACGCCAACTTAACCATCACTTGGGTCAAATCAGCTTTAAGGCAAATCCTCACTCAATTTTTATTCACCTCGATCAATTGCGACAGAGTGTACTTCTGGAGAGCGCCCATCAACTGCTGGAACCTTCCCCCGCTTTAGAGGCTGGCTATGCACAGAACATTCGCCTGACCCTAAAGGCTTTGGATCAAGCTCTGCGAGAAAGCTTGCAAGAGGTTCAATCAGACAGGCATTTCTCTAACACTGTACAGGCCCAAAAGTGGCAGGCCATGGGCACACCCATGCGCACGTTGGTGGATGCCCTAAACCAGTTTTTACAAACACCCCCACCCTCTCCCCTTCTGCCTCTGTTGCGTCAGGGTCATCAGGTTTTGACACACCTACCCATGATCCCATGGCAACAGACACCAGATTTATCCGAACATATGGACCAACTCCGTGAAAAATACCACCAGATGGTCCAACAGATGTTGGCGGTTCTTCCCCCCTGGCATGCTCCTCAGTGGCATGGGAAAAGTGTAGCGTACAATCGCCAAGCAGATGTTAACGCAGCTTTTATTGACCTTCGACATACCATCATTGGCTTTCAGGTCTATCTACAGCAAGCTCAGCAAGCGTATCAAAAGGCCATGGCCAAAGCGGCACGCCAGCACCAATTATTTTTGATCAGCGTGGCCTCCTTAGCCTTTTTAATGAGTATTCTCACCATTTTTTTACAGAGCAAGCTGCTCTCTCAACGCATCCATGTTTTGGTGGAAGGCGCACGTCGTTTTGCCCGAGGTCAGGCAAACCATCGTATTGAGGTAGTGCATAATGATGAGCTGGTTGAAGTGGCCCACGCCTTTAACAACATGGTTAGCTCACTGGAAAAAAAAGAGCAACGGGAGAAACAGGAAAAGCGCCTACAAAACTTGCTCAACGAACTATTGGCCACCGGTTTTTTGCCACTGACCTTAGAAGAGCAACTCCACCGGGCATTGGAACGTACGGTAATCGTGCCCTGGTTACAACTGGCCCCTCACGGTATTCTTTACAGCTGGGAACAGGATCATTTTCAAGCTCAGGCTGCGCATGGTCAGTTACAGCCACTTCTCTCCAACCCCTCGGCTGATCCTTTTCATGGGGGTCTGGAATATTTAGATCATCTGCTGCATAACGGCCAGTTAAGTCCTGCTCAGGCACAACAGCTTACCGATACCGCACCGTTTGGTTGTTATGCTTGCCCCATTTACCATGGTGAGGATTTTGTCGGGGTCATGGTTCTGTTGATCCCCGCACAAATGCCCAGGGATGGACACCGTGAAGATAGCCTTCAACGCATTTCTCAAGTTTTGGGAGAAATTATTCAGCGTAAACGGGCTGAATCGGTTTTGACCGAGGCCAAACAACAGGCCGAAGCTGCCAGTGAGGCCAAAAGTGATTTCCTGGCCACCATGAGCCATGAAATCCGCACCCCGATGAATGCCATTTTGGGCAGTGCCGACCTCTTGCAAGAGACACAGTTGGATGCTGAACAACATAAATATGTGCGTATTTTCCGAGGTGCAGGGGAAAATCTTTTAGGGATTATCAACGATATCCTGGACCTCTCCCGCGTAGAATCCGGCAAAGTAGAGCTGTCTCTACAACCTTTTAATCTGGAAGAACTGGTCCTCAGCGTTGCCTCCGTCTTAACCCCTTTGGCCAGTAAAAAACATCTCTATCTGCGCACTCATATTGCCGACAATCTGCCCCTCTCCTTGATCGGTGATGATATGCGCCTGCGTCAGGTGCTGCTGAACTTAATTGGGAACGGCATTAAGTTTACCGAGACAGGGGGGGTTGATCTGGAAATTACCGGGGCCACACTACCAGGTGGGGCTGTTGATCTCAGGTTTGCCATTCATGATAGCGGTATTGGTATTCCTGAAGAAAAATTGGGGGATATCTTTAAAGCTTTCTCTCAAGCCGATCAATATATTACCCGTGAACATGGGGGTACAGGTCTAGGTTTGACCATTAGTCAACGCTTTATACGACTCATGGATGGTCGTATTGAGGTCGAGAGTTCACTGGGTGAAGGCAGCACCTTTACCTGCTATATCAAGCTCAATATCTGCCTGACATGTGGGGATACCCGTGAGGAGACCCAAGCCCTGCTCGCCCCTTTAAAAGGGAGCCGGTTGATCTATCAATCCACCGAAAAAAGAGACATGTATGGGGAGCTTCTACAGCAAACGGGGATTGAGGGTCGCTTTATTGATCATGAGATGGATCTGATTGAACTGCTCTTGGATGCCCAGCAGAAAGGTAACCCCTATGAGGTTGTGATTATGCACCACAACCTACAAAGCTGGTCCCCTATGGAGTCCATACAACAGCTGCGCAGCCATAGCAGCCTAAGTCAACTACCTATCCTGCTAATCAGCCCTTGGTGCCGCAAAAGTGATTTACAGATGGGTAAAGCCCTGGCTGTTGATTATTTAATTAAACCGGTTCACCGTATCGACTTTATCAAAGCACTGTTACGGCCTTTACAGAACCAAAGTGATGAAACCACTGCTGTGGACTCTCTCTCGCCCACATCATCCAACCCAGAAACCTTAACTATCTTAGTGGTGGATGATTCTGATGATAACCGTACTTTGGTGCGTACCTTCTTGAAAAAATCACCCTATCAGGTGGAGGAGGCCATCCATGGGCAAGAGGCTGTGGAACGGGTTATGGCTGGCGGAATCGATTTGATCTTCATGGATGTACAGATGCCTGTAATGGATGGTTATAGCGCCACCCGCACCATCCGTGCATGGGAAAGCAAAGAGGGACGCACGCCGCTTCCCATCATTGCATTAACGGCCCATGCCATGAAGGAAGATGAAGCCAAGTCCTTACAAGCAGGGTGCGATGCCCACATGACAAAACCCATTCGTAAAAAAGGCTTACTTCATGCCATTGAAACCTATCGCAGCATGGGGCAGCCAACCGACTAAGCCACCATCCCGTTACTGACCTTATGAGATAAACGGCAACTTGCTAAAACCTGACCAAACCCCACAGCAACCGATTGGGGGGCCTGTCTAGCTTGGTAGACGCTGGCTAGACACACCGCATTTTCAAGCGGCTGCTCCCCTAGCTTACCCATCCTACAGGGCCAAACCTGTAGCTGCCTATTTTCACAGGGTATGGTGTGATCCCTGGAATGCATGCCAGAACAGCTCTTTAAGCACGCAAGTATCCAACAACAGAGCTGTCGCCACGGTTATTCACCTAATCAATGTAGTTAAGGTGGTTATTTAAACAATCAAAACACCGCCAACCACAAAAAAACTGTTCCAAGCTTATTGGGCACGTTAAGCTAGTCTTTAAGATGACCTTCCCTTACAAAGCCACCCCTACTGAGCATATAACACCATGGAATACAGACGTTTTGGAAAAACTGAGAAACAGGTATCTGTCTTTACCATGGGCGGTATGCGCTTTGTTCAAGGGTGGGATGAGCCCCATGATCAGCTCCCCCAAGCCAGCCTGGATCACTGTCATGAGATGCTACAAACGGTTCTAGATGGTGGGGTAAATTTGATCGAAACAGCCAAAGGCTATGGCAAAAGTGAACGGCTTATTGGCCAAACACTCCCCAAATTACGCCAAACCCGTGATCAATATATGATCATGTCCAAAGCCAGCCCTACAGAAACCGCCGCAGAGATGCGAACCCATGTGGAGAATGCGCTACAGTTTATGGGGATAGATCATATGGAGTTTTTCGCCCTGCACGGGGTGAATACCCAAGCATTACTGGATATGAGCCTACGACCCGGCGGCCCCTTCTCAGCTTTACAAGCCATGAAAAAAGAGGGAAAGATTGGTCATATTGGCTTTGCAACCCATGCACCCTTACCGGTCATTTTACAGGCCATTCAGACCGACTGCTTTGAGTTTATCAATCTTCACTACTACTTTTTCCGTCAAGGCAACCGGGCGGCCATCGATGCTGCGGCAGCCAAAGACATGGGGATCTTTATCATTTCACCACAGGATAAAGGTGGGATGCTCTATACCCCCCCAGCGCGTCTGGCCCAGCAGAGCCAACCCTTACCCATTGCCAACTATAATGAACGCTGGATCCTCTCTCACCCACACATTCATACCATGACCGTTGGCATGAGTGAACCTAACCATCTGGATCTACACCTGCACTCGTTGGCCATGGGAAAACCATATTGGGGAAAAGAAGAACGCCAGGTTGAAATTCAACTTAAAGAAGCCGCGGCCCCCACCCTGTTGGACCGGTGTGGTATCTGCACCCAATGCCTACCCTGCCCAGAACGTATTGAGATGCCAGATCTGTTGCGCCTAGAGCATTTGGCCCTGGCTCATGACATGACCCCCTTTGCCCAATACCGTTATGGCCTTATGGAGCCACAGAGCCATTGGGTTCCTGGCGCAAAAGGGGATACCTGTAGTGACTGTGGTGACTGTCTGCCCCGCTGCCCTCAACAGTTGGATATTCCCAAGCTGGTCCGGCAGGCGCATGCACGGATGCATCTCCCCCCAAGCTAAGGAGATTCCGCATCCTAATCATGGTGAGCAGATCTCGCCTGCCTGCAACAGGATCTTAATGGTAAGGAACAAACCGCTTAAGTCGATTGATTGGCGTCTCAAAAGCAAACCAAGAGAGGGATGTGATAAGAATCAAAATAGAAACTAAAAAAAGCATCCGTCCAATGGGTCCAAAAATCTCCATAATAGAGTAGCCATAATGGTTAAACAGAAGATTAACACCTGTGATCACAAAAGGGTGAAGCAGATAGATGCCATAGCTAATACGCCCGATATAGCGAAAAGGCGGGAACATCAAGACAGCACCCACAGGCCCTTTGATCGTTTTCCCAGCTGCTACCACAACTGAAGCTAACGTTAGCATATAGAGTGTATTGTAGATAAAAATGCCCCAAACACTCTTGGGGACTTCGCCACCTGTTTGAAAATAATAGAGCGTTAAGAGAAGAGCTCCCATTAATCCCAAGATGGGAAGTTTCTCTAAAAATAGACCTTTCCAAGGTGCACCAACACCTTGTACGCATTGAAATCGCCAAAAAGCAAAAAGCGCCCCCATACCCATAAAGGAGAAACTCCAAGCTGGAAAATAGTATCCAAAATGACTACTGAACCACCCCATGCCTATACCAAGGGCATTAAAACCAATACCAAAAATAACCACCCCCACAAAGAGCCCTCCCAGACGGGCCATCGGGAGAAAAAGCACTAAAGTGGGCCAGAGTAAGTAAAATTGTTCCTCGGCGGCCAAAGACCAAAAATGGGTCACAAAGCCGTGATATTCTCCCTTAAAAGCAATAAAGAAATTTGTGCCATAAAAAAAGTGCCACGGAAAGCTATCCGCCACATCTTCAATACCAATAAAGAGTGCAAATAGGATCAGCAGATAGTAAAGCGGGAAGATACGTAACGCCCTTCTCATGTAAAAACGACGTACAATTTGAAAGCGCTTTTGATCCGTACTTTTTTCCCGTGCTGTCAAGAGAATAGAAGTAATAAGAAAACCACTAATGACAAAAAACAGGTGAACCCCACTGCTCCCCCTTAACCATAAGACCCCCTGTCCAGGCACCCAATGCAGGAGCACGACCAAACCTACGGCCACAGCACGTATGCTATCTAATTGAGGCATATAGGCGATTTCCGCCAATATTTGTGGTTGTTCTTGCTTCCTGTACATATTCATTACCATCAACGGTCAAAGGCAGACTAAAAATAGATAATGGATCCCATCACAACCTGCTACTACGCCCAACCACAATTCCATATTATTGGCGTATTCTCATCATCCTACACAAATCTTATCTAGATAATTAACAGACTAAAAAGATTATCTATTCTTCCATAAACCTACTTTTACAGACTGCTAAGTAATCCATTCAATCTCATACAGGCTCGTCAGGGTAAGAACGCTGTTAGCCAGTTTACCGCTGAGGGACCTACCCGTCATTCTGTGCATAAATCTCGCCACCTCAAAGACACAGCATCATTTGTATACAAAGCAGGGCATACGGTTGAGATATCGCTTTGATGGAAGGCACGCCAAGTCGAGACGCTACTGGTTCGCCGCCCATAAAAAAACAGGCCCCCATCTGTACAGATGAGGGCCTGCTATAACCGCAACTGCAAGCAAGAACTTAGTAGCGATAGTGCTCAGGCTTGTAGGGTCCATCCACAGGAATACCCAGATAATCCGCCTGATCCTGGCTTAACGTGGTCAGGTTTGCACCGACTTTACCCAAGTGCAGACGGGCCACTTTTTCATCCAAATGCTTAGGCAGCACATAGACCTTGTTCTCATACTTATCCGCACTATGGAACAGCTCAATTTGTGCCATCACCTGGTTGGTGAAGCTGTTGGACATCACAAAACTGGGGTGACCTGTTGCACAGCCCAAGTTAACCAAACGACCCTCAGCCAACACGATAATACGGTTGCCGTTGGGCATGGTTACATGATCAACCTGTGGCTTGATGTTATCCCACTTCAGCTCACGGATCGAAGCAATGTCAATTTCAGAATCAAAGTGACCAATATTACAAACAATGGCCTGATCCTTCATCTGCTCCATATGTGCACGGGTAATAATGTCCTTATTACCTGTTGCGGTAACAAAGATATCCGCTTGGGAAGCAGCCTCATCCATGGTCACCACACGGTAACCTTCCATAGCAGCCTGCAGGGCACAGATGGGATCAATTTCAGTCACCCATACAGTTGCACCCAAACCACGGAAGGCCTGCGCACACCCTTTACCCACATCACCATAGCCACAGACAACGCCAATTTTACCCGCAACCATCACATCCGTGGCGCGCTTGATGCCATCCATCAAGGATTCACGACAGCCGTACAAGTTATCAAACTTGGACTTGGTCACAGAATCATTCACATTGAATGCAGGGCACTCCAGGGTACTATTCTGGGCCATTTCATAGAGACGCAGGACACCGGTGGTGGTCTCTTCTGAAATACCCTTCACACCTTTCATAATATCCAGGTATTCAGGGCGGTGCATGATCTCCGTCAGATCACCACCATCATCCAGAATCATATTAGGCACCCAACCATCAGGACCTTTAATGGTCTGTTCGACACACCAGACATACTCTTCCTCGGTTTCACCTTTCCAGGCAAACACAGGAACACCAGACTTGGCAATGGCAGCGGCTGCATGATCCTGAGTCGAGAAAATGTTGCACGAAGACCAACGGACCTCAGCACCCAAAGCGGTAAGGGTCTCGATCAACACAGCTGTTTGGATGGTCATGTGCAGACAACCTGCAACGCGGGCACCTTTTAAAGGCTGCTCCTTACCAAACTCACTGCGCAGGGAGACCAGACCGGGCATCTCGGTCTCTGCAATTTCAATCTCTTTACGACCCCAATCAGCCAGGCTGATATCGGCGACTTTAAAATCTTCGCCAGGGACCAGTTGCATCTTGTTGACCTCAACGTTCATGGCTTACCCATTCCCTCTATAAATGGAATCCCGGACGCACTGGCGTCCGGGATGAATTTCCCAATTGATCGAAGCAGGGTAACAAACCCCCGCTAACATGTCATTAACGACCTTAGATACCCGCTGCAGCCTTCAGTGCAGCAGCCTTGTCGGTCTTCTCCCAAGTAAACTCAGGCAGCTCACGACCAAAGTGTCCATAGGCTGCAGACTTCTTGTAGATGGGACGCAACAGATCCAGCTGCTGAACAATGGCTTTAGGACGCAGGTCAAAATTTTCCTTAACCAGCTCAGTAATCGCCTCATCCTCAAGCTTACCGGTCCCAAAGGTATCAACCATCACCGACATAGGCTGGGAGACACCAATGGCATAAGCCACCTGGATTTCACATTTTTCAGCCAAACCAGCAGCCACAATGTTCTTAGCCACATAACGACCCATATAGGCCGAAGAGCGGTCAACCTTGGAGGGATCCTTACCGGAGAAAGCACCGCCACCATGTGAGCCCATGCCGCCGTAGGTATCGACAATAATCTTACGACCGGTTACCCCGGCATCACCCACAGGACCACCAATCACAAAACGGCCCGTTGGGTTGATAAAGTATTCCGTACCTTCATGCAGCAGCTCAGCAGGGATCACCGCTTTAACCACTTTTTCGATGATCTCTTTTTCAATGGTGTCGTGGTCGACATCGGGGCTGTGCTGGGTAGAAATAACAACCGCCTCAACAGAAACCGGCTTATCATCTACATACTTAACCGTTACCTGGGATTTGGCATCAGGACGGGCCCAAGCCAGTTCGCCACTTTTACGCAGTTGCGCATGTTTTTCAACCAAGCGGTGGGCAAAATAGATCGGCATAGGCATCAGCACATCGGTTTCCGTACAGGCGTAACCGAACATGATGCCCTGGTCGCCAGCACCCTGGTCCAGGTCGATACCTTCTCCTTCATTCACACCCTGAGCAATGTCTACAGATTGCTTATCCAGCGTGACGAAGATGGCAGCACTATCACCGGAATACCCCATCCCATCGGCAGAGGTATAACCGATTTCGTTAATGGTATCTCGAGCGATCTGTTGATAGTCGATCACAGCATTGGTGGTGATCTCACCGGCCACTGTACAAAAACCGGTGCTGACCATGGTCTCACACGCCACACGGGAAGCTGGGTCCTGCTCAAGCAGGGCATCCAAAATGGCGTCGGAAATCTGGTCGGCCATCTTATCGGGATGACCTTCGGAGACCGATTCGGAAGAGAACAGATAGTTACGCGGCATGATCCTCACACTCCTGTGATGCCTAACAGCATAATAAAACCGTGTTAACAAACACGGTGGGTTAATCCACAAAACAGGGTTTGAACCAGCCGGCCCCACACCCTCACTCTCATCTCACATACCAACATCCTACTGAGTGACAACTCAGAAAGAAAGTTTTCGTCTTTTGAATATCTCTCGGGTTATGCAACTATTTGGCCGACTTGCGGTGTATATCCCGATGCCGCACCAAAACCCTGTACCCCAACTGCGCCAAGGCATCCTGCAAACGGTCGACCAAGTAGACCGAACGGTGTTGACCGCCGGTACAACCGATATCCACCGTGAAGTAGCATTTGCGCTCTTTAATGTAGCGGGGGATCAGATAGCCAAACAGACCCTTCAAATGGTCCAGGAACTGCTCAGCCTCATTATCCGATTCCAAAAAATCCCGTACAGGCTTATCCAAACCGGTTAAAGGGCGCAAGTTGGCGTCGTAATAGGGGTTTTGTAAAAAGCGGGCATCCAGAACCATATCCGCATCGGTATTAGAGCCATATTTAAACCCTAATGAACGCACAAACAGGGTGATTTCCTGACCATTGGGGTCACTGCGGAATAGGTCAGCCACACGCTCTTGTAACATCTGTGGACGCAAGTAGGTGGTATCAATCACCAAATCGGCATTGGCCCGGACCGACTGCATCAGCTGTTTTTCTTCTACAACAGCTTCTTTAACCGTGCGCCCTTCCAAAAAGTGCTCACTGGTATGCGCTTCTCCCGCCAAAGGGTGGCGGCGGCGGGTTTCCCGAAACCGTTTGACCAGAATATCGCTATCCGCCTCGAGATAGAGCAGCTCCAGACGGGCTGCCATCTCATTAAGAACCGGGTAGAGCCGCTCCAAAGCATCTGGATCTCGGCTGTGGTCACGCATGTGTAGACCTACTGCGACATGAATATCCTGGTTGTTTTCCCCCAACTCCCTAAGCAGTCCGGGTAGGGCCAACAGGGGCGGGTTATCGATCCATAAAAAACCGATATCCTCCAAACTTTTTAACGCTGTAGATTTACCTGCGCCTGACAGGCCTGCTACCAGGACTAAACTTGTGACTTGAGGGGTATTTGCCCCGAGCTCTTCCATGGATCCGGCCACTTCCTGTGTAAGGGTATCCGATTGGGCTTATTTAGGTTCCAGCTGTTTACGCCGTGACGATGAAGGTATGTTCATCGCCTCCCGATACTTAGCCACGGTACGACGGGCAACATTAATGCCTTGCTCTTTGAGCATTTTGGCCAGCTTTTCGTCAGAGAAAGGACGTCGAGCCGGTTCACTATCCACCAACTTGCGAATTTTAAACTTCACGGCCTCGGATGAGTGTGACTCACCGGTTTGTGAGGTCAAAGAGGAGGAGAAGAAATACTTCAGCTCAAAAATACCACGCGGGGTGTGCATATACTTATTGCTGGTCACCCGGCTGGTGGTGGATTCATGCACACCAATATCATCAGCCACATCCTTAAGGATGAGCGGCTTGAGATATTCTGGCCCTTTTTCCAAAAAATCTTCCTGAAAACGCACAATACTCTCCGCCACCCGATAGATGGTTGAGGAGCGTTGTTCCAAAGATTTAATCAACCACTGGGCACTACGGGCCGACTCTGTCATAAAGCGCTTGTCATCGGCCGAGGCGTAGCGGGAGATCTGGTCCTGATAGTGGCGGTTAATACGCAAACGAGGCTGGGTCTCAGGGTTAATCTCTACAACCCATTTGCCATTTTGCTTACGCACATAAACATCGGGCACCACATAACTGGTTTGATCACTGCCGTAGGCCAATCCGGGTTTAGGATCCAGCGCATGGATCACCGAAACCGCATCCGCCAACTCCTCTTCAGAGAGTTTTAAAACCCGGCTCAGTTTTCGGAAATCCCGTCGGGCCAGATCATCCAAGTGATCCAGCAACGCGGTATAGGGCGCCACCGCCATGCGGTCTGCTTTAAGCTGCAGCAACAGACATTCCGCCAGGGTTCGCGACCCCACACCGGAAGGTTCAAACGATTGTATCAGCAGCAGGGCATCTTCCAGATCATACAAAGAGGCCCCTGTGGTATCTTGAAAGCTCTCCAGAGAGGCCGTGAGATAGCCATTTTCATCAATGGCATCAATCAGGGCCATGCCCAGGACACGCTCACTGTCATTTTGTGCGGAGAGACCCAGTTGCCAGATCAGATGATCCGACAGGGTGTCGTTGCGCACCAACGTATTTTCCAGTGGCGGTGCTTCAGAGGTATTGAGGGAGTTATTACGGGATTCGAAATTGGAGTTGGTATCGGCATAGACATCCGACCACTCCGCATCTACCGGCAGATCCTCACTAAGGTTGGTGACCTCAGGAGCGGGTCCTTCCTCGACCTGAAAGCCTTCCATCTCGGCCGGAGTCTCTGTTGAGGGCTCGGGGGCCGTTTGGGGTTCCGCAAAACTTTCGGTCTCTGAGCTACCTGCACTTTCAGATGCCGCAGCTTCGCCACTGTCGGGGGCGGTATCACCGTCCACGGCATTGCCGTTTTCGTCTTCACGCTCCAGCAGTGGATTTTTCTCCAGCTCTTCCTGGAGATACTCCTGAAGATCCATGCTGGACATTTGTAGCAGCCGAATGGCCATCTGCAACTGTGGTGTCATCACCAGTTGCATACCCATCCGCAGCTTGAGTTCCATACCCAAAGCCATGGACACACTCCCTGTTAAAAGAGTTGTTCCTCCCTTTGCCATAGGGTGGACAGCCTGCCAACTCTTGTGTGGTTCCATTATGAAGGTCGCTACCTTGCAACCTTTCGTTTGACTCCGACTTCCAGGTCAGAGTTTAAAGTTTTCACCCAGATACATTTTTTTCACCCGTTCGTCCTCTACGATCATACCCGGTTCGCCGCTTGCCAGCACGCGCCCTTCGGAGAGAATATAGGAGTGATCACAAATACCTAGGGTTTCACGAACATTGTGGTCCGTGATTAAAATGCCGATACCCCGCTCTTTTAGATGGCGGATGATCGACTGGATATCCCCAACAGCCAGGGGGTCAACCCCAGCAAAGGGTTCATCAAGCAAAATATAGCGTGGTTCAATGGCCAAGGCCCGCGCGACCTCTACCCGGCGACGTTCACCACCGGAGAGGGCGTAACCTTTGGTTCTGGCCAGATGCGCCACCCCCAACTCCAGCATCAGTGACTCCAACTTTTGTAGCCGCTTTTCGCGCCCCAAAGGTAGGGTCTCCAAGATGGAGAGAATGTTATCTCGTACCGTTAGCTTACGAAATACGGAGGGCTCCTGGGGTAGGTAAGCGATACCAGCCCGCGCCCGTTTAAACACAGGCTCTGTACTGATATCACGCCCATCCAGCACAATAGCGCCGGAATCCGGCCCAACCAGCCCGACAAACATATAGAACGTTGTAGTTTTGCCTGCACCATTGGGTCCCAGCAGGCCAACCACCTGCCCTGGCTCCACACCAATACTGACATTGGCCACCACTTCACGACCACGGTAGCGCTTACTCAAGCTACGTGATTCCAGCCGGTTGGTCGCCTTATTGATCCCTGAATTCATGAGATCCTATTTCCTCAAGGCCGTTCTTGGGGTTTGATATCCCCATCTGGCGTGATCACCGCAGATACCCGACCCCGGCGGCCACCCTCGACCTTTACATTCTTGATCTGGCGGTTTTCATCCATCTGCAACAGAATTTTTTGCCCTTCCAGGCGATCCTTGTTGCGTTGCACCACCGCCGTACGTTTTTTGCCTTCCAGGATCAGTGATCGCCCTTTGACGTTATATTTGGCCACATCTGCCCGACCAATATGTTCACCTTGGCGTAACACCACATTACCTGTGGCCAGGATTTCGCGGATGCGATCCTGTTTATTACTGCCCGGCTTACTGGGGCGATAGCGCACCGACATACGGTCCGAAAAGAGCTGCATAGCCCCCTCCTCCGCATGCACATTGCCTTTGAAAATGGCAATCTGCTTAACGTCATTCATCTCCAGCTGATCAGCCGATATGGTCAATGCCCCTTGTTGGGCATGACTCATCGGCACCAGACAGAGGGTGCATATAAACGCCATCCATGTGGCGACAATCCATTGTTTTGCCATCGAGCTCATGCTCACACCAGATCCTCGGTGCCTTGGAGAAAAATCAAACGTACCCGCTTAAGCACATGCAATTCTCGTGCCTGTTTTAACAGACGGAGCCCCACACCTTCAAGGATTATATTTTCGCCAACCAGTTTAAACGCCCTGTCCGAGGAAAGCTCCCCCTTTTTGGCATCAAAGTGCAATCGGTCTGTCGTCAGCCGCCGTTGCAGCTGATCGGTAACCTGTACATCCTTCAGAAATTCCATGGCTCGGGTACTGGCATGCACCCGCCCTGATAACGCTGAAATGTAGATGGCATCACCATCTTCCGTATAGAGCGTTAACCTTGGTGCACGAATTTCTGTCCAGCCACTCAGACGCTGATTGGCCCCAGGAGCACTTAGGGCCCATTGTAATTTATCCCCATCATATTGGGTCAGGGTAATGCCCGTGACTTTACCTTGGGCATCAACCTCTGTTGTAAAGCTGTTATTGCCCAGCAGCTCATCGGTACCGGGCAGATCTTGATTGGTTAAATACCAACCCGTCACACCCACAATACTCAAAGCGGTGAGTAAAAACATATTTTTGACATGCTTGCGCACAGTCTTGACACCCTACCCGATCATTCTCGCCATAATAGTATCCCACACACCTTGGGTTTGCAGCACTACATCCGACAGTGCCCGCACGGCACCAGCCCCACCGGGTTTAGGCGCCACCCAATCCACCCGTTCCTGAACCGCCATATGACCATCAGCCGGGGTTGTAGACACACCAACACGGGTCAGAATGGACAGATCGATCAGATCATCCCCCATATAGGCGCACTGACTGGGTTCAACCCCCAGCCGTGTCATCTCCTCACGCAAACAGCCCCACTTCTCTTTAACACCTTGATGCACAAAACTCATTTTCAGCTCAGCACCCCGGCGTGCCACCAACTGGGACTGCCGAGCGGTAATTAAGCCGACATGAATGCCCGCATCCAACATTAAGCGAATACCCAGGCCATCTTGCACATAAAAGCGCTTTAGCTCTTCACCCTGGTTACCATAATAGATCCCCCCATCGGTGAGCACCCCATCGACATCCAACGCGACCAGACGGATCTCTTTTAACCGCTTCAACAGTGCTTCATCCATAACCAAGAGGCTCCTTATACCACACCAGCACGAAGCAGATCATGGAGATGGATAATCCCCACCATCTTATCGCCATCCACCACCACCAATGCGGTAATGGAACGGGACTCCATATCATGAACAGCCTGAGCCGCCAAGGCATCCACAGAGATGGTCTTTGGGTTCACCGTCATAATCTGCTCAGCTTTAAGATGCATGAGGTCAGCCGGGTGGTCCTCCAGCTGGCGACGGAGATCACCATCGGTAATAATGCCACAAAGTCGCTCATCCTCTTCCAAAACCGCGGTCAAACCCAGCCGTTTAGAGGTCATTTCCCACAGCGCCTCTTTAACCAGTGTCTGCCGTTGAACACGGGGCAGTTCCGCCCCTTTATGCATCAACTCCCGCACCGTAAGCAGCAGTTTACGGCCCAGGGCACCACCGGGATGGAACAGGGCAAATTGCGATTCATCAAAACCTCTGGCTTCCAACAACACCACAGCCAGCGCATCCCCCATCGCCAAAGCGGTCGTGGTGGAGGTGGTCGGGGCCAAATTAAGCGGGCACGCTTCACGGGTGACCGAGGCATCCAACGCGACATCACTTTGCCGAGCCATGGTGGAGTCCATACGGCCTACAATGGCGATCATGGAGGCACCAATACGCTTGATCACCGGCAACAGGGCCAAGGTCTCTGCGGTTTCACCACTGTTGGAGAGTGCGATGACACAATCGTGCTCGGTCACCATTCCCAGATCTCCATGGATCCCCTCACCAGGGTGAAGATAGAGAGAGGGCGTACCGGTTGAGGCCAGAGTTGCCGCAATCTTATGACCAATGATGCCCGATTTACCCATACCGGTTACCACAACCCGACCGCGACAGGAGAGAATAAGATTCACCGCTTTTTCAAACTCACTGCCGATGCGATCACGCATCTCCAAGATCGCCTCTGCCTCCAACTGCATGGTTTGCCGTGCTCTATCCAGCATCGCTCTACTCTTTCATACCGATTTTAAAACCCATGGGACACCATTCAACACACCAACCATGGGCACAACATGTGAAGACCAAAGGGTGATTTTGCCCTTTTCTAAGGGTAAAAGGCCATGGTTGATAAAAATTGATCGGCAGGTTTGTAAAAAAAACCGGTCACATCCGGCCCAGCTATGGCTATAATGCCGCTGCATGCACCCCATTCACCGGCCTGAAATATGAGCCATAAAGGAAGCCCCCATGAGCCATCACGACCACAAGCCCATGAAGGTGCGCGACCGAATGATCGGAAACGTCATCACCCTGACCCCTACCTCCAGCTTACGGGACGGTATGCGGGCCATGACCAGCCAATCCCACTCGGCACCCGGTTTTGCCGTGGTGTTGCAGGATATGGTACCGACAGGGCTGGCCACAGAGTTTGACTTTCTAAAATGGATTGTGCAGGGACGCGATCCCGATACCACCAAGATTGGGGAAATGCGTCTCTCCCGCCCCCATATTGTCCATGAAGAGACCCCGGTACAGGAGCTGTTGGATCTTTACAGCCGTCGCCGGTTCCGTCGTTTCCCGGTACTCAATGAGGAAGAGATCCTTATTGGGGCGATTAATGAAAAACAGATTCTGGCCTCCCTACCCCGCACAGATCTACTCAAACAGTTCCGTGCTATGGATGTGGTCCGTAAGCCGATCCCCATGCTCTCCCCTGGTATTCAATATCGGGAAGTAGCCCAAAAGATGTTCGCCTGGCACCGCGGCTGCGCGCTGGTGGTAGATGCTGGTATTTTAATCGGCATTGTCACCGAGCGGGACTTGATGAACCTGCGCCTGAGAGAAGATTGGTCACCGGAGTGGTTATTGGATCATTTCATGCGCCGCAAGCCGGTCTCTATTGATCCAGGTCGTACCCTGGATGAGGTGATGGAGATCTTTATGGAGACCGACCATCGCCGCCTACCAATTGCCGATATGGATGGCACCTTCCACGGCATGATCAGCATGACCGATGTGATCAACGCCATGGCCAGTAATCTACGCAGCCATCAGGCGGTGCTAAACCCTGAGAGCGTACCCGACCCGGCCGTTTGGATTTTGCCAGAAGGGGAACACACCATTTTGGCCTTTAACGAAAAGGGCAAAAAACTTTTGGGGCTAACTGAAGCTGCGATTAAGGATCAGAGCATCACCGCCAACCACCTGGTCAAGGATAAGGAAATTTGGCCTGCCCTCTATACCCTGCTGACACACTGTGGTGAAATCCGTAAAATCCAGATACCGGCCGTCACCACAGAGGGCGAGGAAAGAAAAGTTTTGTCCCGTATTCGACTGGTCAAAACCCCCTCTGGTGAAGAGCGGATCTTCTGGGCTATCCAGGAAAATGATGATGATGACTACTGATTTGGTAAGGGAGTAAGAGACAATGCCCATCATGAATGACGACCAGATGGTCGATATGTTAAAGACCAGCAAGACCATCGCCGTGGTAGGTTTAAGCCCCAAACCGGATCGTGCGTCCAACATGGTTGCTGCCTATATGCAGCGCCATGGCTATACCATCATCCCCATTCGCCCGGGTATTGATGAGGTGTTGGGTGAAAAAGCCTATGCCACACTGGAAGATATTCCCAGTGATATCCAGGTGGATATTGTCGATGTTTTCCGCCGTGCTGAGCAGACCCCTGAGGTGTGCGAAGCAGCGGTTAACATTGGAGCCAAACATGTCTGGATCCAACTTGGCATTGCCAATGAGGATTCCATGGCCATCTGTGACAAAGCGGGCATCCCAGCCACACAAGATCTTTGCCTAAAGATTGAACATGCCCGTTTGCAGTCCCAGCTTTAAGCACTAAGGTACCCACACGGGCTGCTTGCTGCAGCCCGTGTTTTATTAGGCACACACCACCTCATGGGTATCCCCCCCTGCACGACCCTGAATGGCCATAAACCCAGGCAAGTTATCTAAAAACATATCCACCACGGCGGGCTCAAACGCGCTGCCCCGCTCCTGTTTAATAAGCTCCAACACCTGCTCCAATGGCCAGGCCGCTTTATAAACCCTGGGGTGGAGTAGCGAATCAAACACATCAATCAGGGCGGTAATGCGTGCAAAAGGGTGAATATCCTCCCCCTTTATCCCTTTGGGGTATCCGGTACCATCCCATCGCTCATGATGTTCCAGAGCGATGATAGCGGCCATCTTTAGCACACTGCGTTCAGCCCGTTTTAACACCTTATAGCCAAATTCGGAGTGGTCACGCACCTGATCCATCTCCCCAGGGTCCAACCGGCCCGGTTTATGAAGAATTTCATCAGGAATGGCAATTTTTCCCAAATCGTGAAGAGGGGCCGCTTGTCGCAGTGTCTGAGCTTCCTCCTCTGAAAACCCTAAATAACGGGCTAACAGATAACAGCTCTCCGCCACGCGCTGAACATGGCTCCCGGTCTCTTTACAGCGCATTTCAATCACCTCACCCAAGGTAAAGGTAATCTCCTGCTGGGTTTCCAACACTTCGTGATGCAGATTCAGGTTCTCAAAAGCCAGACTGATGTTGGATGAAAAAATACGAATCAGATCCTGATCCATCTCACTTAAAGGCCGACTGCCTTTGAGTAAGATCAACGCGCGCTTACCCCCGCTTGTCTTGAACAGCCCAGCAAAGGTATCTTTTTCAAACCGATTTTGACCACGCTCCAACACCGTGCGAATACACGCACTTTCGGCTTCACATAACCCTGTTTCATTAAGAAATTGATTCTGGTAGGCCTCAAAATGCCCAGTCCCTGCAATGATGCGCCAACCACTAACCGCATCATCTACCGCAGCCAAGCCGCCGGTGGGGCAAGCCATTAAAGAGTTCTCCTCCATCCCCAGTATCCCCACCAACTGCATTAAAATACCCGACGCCAACCGCTGTAGGGAGGAGACCTCAAACAGTTGATTGGTGGAGTCAATAATCCGGGCTAGCCCCGCTCGGCTCTGCTCAATGGTTTTTAAATCCCGATAATTGCGCAGTGAGGCGATCAGTACCGTCACCAACTTGCGCGCACTTAAGTCACTTTTTTCTTTATAATCATTAATATCATAGTCAATGATCACGGAGGTTTCAGGGGCATGCCCCGGCTGCCCAGTGCGGAGAATAATACGGACCAGATGGTTTTTAAGCTCCTCACGAATATATTTTACAGCCTGCAAACCCGCTTGATCCTGCTCCATCACCACATCCAGGAACAGCACAGCGGTATCTGAATGTTGCGCGATCAGGGTTTGCGCCTCTGCACCGGAATGTCCATGAATAAACTGGATCGATCGCCCGCCAAACTGCACATCCTTAAGCACCAGCTGGGTTAAGGCATGCACATCCTCATCATCATCAATCACCATCACCTTCCAGGGTTCCAATACAGAGGTGCCCTCAGGCTCAGATGAGGATGGAGCCTCTGGTGCCAAACCCAGTTCATCAAGCATATCGTTCATATCCCACTCCGAGGCTTTATTAGGATAATGCGGCTTGCGCCAATAAAGTTTGTGCCCGAGAAACCGTTTGGGGGAACATGAGGGTAAAACAGCTACCCTGCCCCACCTCACTCTCCACAGCAATGGTGCCCTCCAAACGGGTTACCACCATATTGTAGACCACATGCAAACCCAGACCTGTTCCACCCGCATGGCGCTTGGTGGAGAAGAAGGGATCAAAAACCCGGGTTAAATGCTCTGGCGCAATGCCACACCCATTATCCTTTATGGTCACCACAATCTGCTGCTGCTGCGTCTGCACCTTTAAATCAATACAACCGACCTGCTCGCCTTCATCAAACGCATGTTTCACGGCATTAAGCAGCAGGTTACTCACCACTTGGGAAAATGAGCCAGGGCAACTGTAGAGCATAAGCCCTTCAGGACAGGTTAAAGAGAGGGTGACAGCCGTATGCCTTAAGGTGGGTTGTAAACTTAAGAGCAGCTCTTCCAAGTAGACCTTTAGATCAAACCGACGATCTTGGTTTTCTGTCTGGTCAACCGCGACCTGCTTAAAGCTATGGACCAGATCAGCCGCCCGCTTTAAGTTGGCGCGTATCATTTCACTGTTCTGTTCCAGATCGGTAAAAAACTGTTCCAAACCGGACTTTGTCAGCTCTCCAGCCCGGTAGCGTTTTAAGGTCTGTTCCAGGGTGTCACGAAAGTGGGTAATACCGGTATAACCAATACCCAACGGCGTATTGATCTCATGGGCAACCCCAGCCACCATACTCCCCAGGGAGGCTAATTTTTCAGCCTGAACCAACTGGGTCTGGGCCTGTTGAACTTGCTCAAGAGAAGCTTCCAGCTGTCGATTACTCTCCTCCATCTGAGCATGTTGCAGACGTTGCTTCGCGTGGCTAGAGCTCACCAGACAGACCATCTGGTTAAAGTAATCTTCCAGCTGATCCAGGTCATCCCCTTGTTTTTCTGTTAGCTTTATATGTTCCAAATTACAGCTATAGCTATTGGATATCTGCTCCAATCCGCCGGTTAGGCGGTAAAAGCGTTGCATCAGCCAGCGTACAAACCAAACCCCAATAAATAACACCACCACAGAGACCATCAACGGCATGGCCAAGGCATAATTTTTGGCTTCATGAAACTGCTGGTGCAGTTCCGATTCACTGCGGACAATCTCCAGCACCCCTAACGAATCGCCCTGAATATTCAAAAGCGGCAGTTCAATGGCAATGTTGGAGGTCGCCTCATCCCACCGACCGACTTTCTCTATAGCCGTGACTGTGGGGCGGTAAGCAACACGCTCAAAGTTTGTCATCTTGGCAAATGCTTGCACCAACCCCGGCATATCCATACCAAGCACGGCATAGGCTAAGGGTTTGCCTACCCCTACAAACAGTGGCTGGATCACCACCAACCGAACTTGCCCATCCGGGCAGCGCATAAGACCCACTTGACCTTGCTGTTGTTCACGGGCGCGGCTGATCAAAGCGGGTTCTCTATCCTGCCAAACAGGGTTTTTCATACCATAATTGACCATACCTTGACCTGACATCCCGACTTGCCAGATATAGAACAGATCGATGGTATGACGCATCTGGTTCCAACTACTCAGTGCAGCCTGCTGAGCATCCAGCCCATCCTGACCGTTGAGTGCCCTGCGTAGGGTCCCATTACGCCAGACATGATTCACCAGACCCTCCATCGCCTGACTTTTCCACATCAGCAAATGTTTCCAATGCCGCTCAGACTCCTGGGGTGCCGTATGAACCAACTGAGCGATGCCTGCCTCCTCCAGCTTGTAGATGGAGAGATAGACGGCGACCTGCACCACCAACAGTGGTAAGAGCACAATCCATAAAAGTTTGCTGCGCAGGGAGGTCAACATCGCGATACCTCTACATCATAGGTCGACGTTGCGCACGCCATTGGTTCATACCTTGACGGTACCAATAGACCTGCTCAAAACCCATAAGCTGCAAGGCCAATACAGCTTTGGCACTACGCCAACAGTGGGCACCATTACAGAAGACAACCACTTTTTTTTGTGTGTGGCTCTCCAAACCCTCTAAGGCAGAGCAGCCCGATAGAATGCCAACCACCGCTTCAATTTCATCACGCTGAAGGGTGGGTGCACCAAATGGGACCGGGCAATTATAGGCGGTAGGAATGGTACCATTGAGATAGTCAGAGCGGGTTCGGGCATCGATAACCAGCAAAGATCCGCCCAACACACCTTGCATAAGCTGTGTGCTCACGATCTGCTTTACAGCAGGGAGTTGCAGGGGCACATCCACAGCTGCAGATGTGCCATAAACCAAGCCTGAAGGGAAAAAAAGAAAGCTAAACAGAAAAAAAAGTCGGCTCATGACCATACCCATAAATAATAGACACGGAATACAACAACCTAAGTAGCATACCAAAAATATTTGTCAGCATTACATCTTTATACATATATACATATAAACAGAAGGGTTTTTTATATTTATCTCATAAAATCTTATGGATATCCCTTTTTTCCAACCCATGCTCAGCACTTTTTTTCGGACCACGGCGTGCCTATTTTCTCCTGCATCAACACAGCGTCAAAACAGGGATCCACCCACGACCAAAACAGTTAAGAACACCTTACTTTTGCAGCATTTACCGCGGATACGGACCATTTATTATCTCTGTTACCCTGTGTTTCTTTTGGGTGCTTTCACTATGATATAAATTCCATTAATCTAGCGTTGCAGTTGCGGCTGGCCTGGCCGTTTGTCCGTAGAGTTTTCGACCCCACGATAGGAGTGATGCTATGGGTATGACACGACGCCAATTCTCCGCCCTAGCCCTGGGTAGCCCCCTCTTACTGACAGGGTGTGGCGACGCGCCTGAAACCACCCCCCACATATCCGCCAAACAGCATAAGAGCAAAAAACCGAACCTGTTGGTCTATTGTGGCATTACCATGATTAAGCCGATGATGGCGATCGGCCAGCTGTTGGAGCAGCGTGAACAGATTAAGGTGGTCTTTACCCAAGGTGGCTCTCAAGATCTTTATATGAGTTTAAAAAAATCTCATGAAGGGGATCTCTACCTACCCGGATCAGCCTCGTACCGGCAGCGAAATATGGCCGATGGCCTACTGGGCGATGCCGTACATATTGGCTACAATCAAGCCGCCATTATGGTGCAGAAGGGCAACCCCAAACAGATCAAAGGGGATGTTCGTGAGCTCTTGAGAGAAGATCTCTCTGTGGTGATTTGTAATCCAGAAAGTGGCAGCATTGGCCGTGAGACCAAAAAGATCCTTAGTCGTGCAGGCATTTATCAAACAGTATTTGAACATGCTACCTATCTAACTACGGCATCTCGCACCTTAAACCGTGCCCTGCGTAAAGGGGATGCCGATATCATTATTAACTGGCGGGCTACCGGCTACTTTGAAGAGAACAAGCCCCTATTTGATGTAATTGATCTACCCCCTGCCATGGCCAAACCTAAAAAGCTGGTTCTCTCCAAACTTACCTTCAGCCGTCACCCTGAACTGGCCGATAAATTTATGCAATTAGCAGCCTCTGAGGAGGGGCAATCTATTTTCCGCGCCTTTGGTTTTCTGGATACCCATACGGATGTTAGCTAAAGCATATGCTTAAGCCTTTAAACCACACAGCGCCACCTTTGCATACCGAAGCGGATGAAGCCTCACCCAGACGTCGGGTCTATCTACAGATGGCGCTCTTTCTGGTGGCCTTCATCCTTCTTCTGCTGCTCGACTTTATCTTTACCAGTGTGATTGATGACTTAGGCCAGAAAACAGAAAATCAGCGTGCCCGTATCTTTTTGGGTGAACAGATTATCCATAATCTAACCCTCATTGAAAAAGGGGTGTACGCCCTGCCGCTCACCCCAACCCCCCGAGGACGCTTGGTGGTTCGAGGGCAACTGTTGGATGAAATTAACAGCCTGCGCAGTAAATTGAAGGTACTTAAATGGGGAGGGGTGGTGAATATGACCACCCATCTGAACCTGACCGTTCAAGACACCATGACCCGCACCGTGCACTACCGTATTGATGAACGCCACACACCTTTTGTACTGGAGATGATCGACCTGGAGCCCAAGCTGGAGCAAATTGAAGATAAAATTGCCCAGTTATCGGTTCTTTTACGTCAACAGGATCATCTTTTTCAGCTCAAGACTGAGTTGAAACGCGGTTTGGGTAACCGCCATGCCATTGAACGTTTTATTAAAACCATACCCCCTCTTTTTGTGCGCATGCATGAAAATGCCAGCCGACTTTTTTATGAAACCAAGCAAACATTGGATGCCTTAGAACAGAAGGTTGCCCAACAGAGAGCCCGCTACCGGGTGATGCAGCTGCTGTTCTCACTCCTGGTCATTGCACTGGTACTTTTAATGGGCATGGTGATTGCGCGACAGGTGGACCGCACCCACCGTAACCTGCACAGGTTGGTTAAAGATCTAACCAAAGCTAAAGAGCAAGCCGAGAGCGCCAGCCAAGCCAAAACCGCCTTTTTAGCGATGATCAGTCACGAGATCCGCACCCCACTTCACGGTATTCGTGGCATGACGGACCTACTGCTTGGTTCCGAGCCTAACAGCCAACGGCAACAGCAACTGCGTACCATAGAGAGCAGTAATTTTGCCCTTCAGCAGATCATTGATGACCTTTTAGATCTCGCCAGCTTAGATACCGAAACACTGGTTTTAAAAGAAGAGAACTTTGATCTACTGGAGTTGATGGAACATGTAATTTCCGTCATTTCCCAACAGTGCCCGGCACAAGGTCCCGCCATTGGCTACCATCTACCCAGCCCCTTGCACCGCAGCTATCAAGGGGATGCTCAACGCTTGGCTCAGGTCCTATTAAAACTACTGGGGAATGCCCTTAAATTTACCAGTGAAGGGTCGATCACCCTTGATCTGGAGTTGGTCAACCGTTTTTCAGACCACCATCTTATTCGCTTCAATGTGCAAGATACGGGTATCGGGATCTCTCCGGGCTTACAGAAAACACTGTTCGAAACCTTCACCCAGGGGGATGATTCCGCCTCGCGCCGCTATGAAGGTGCTGGCCTGGGCCTGTCTATTATTAAAGCCCTGGTTCATCGAATGGGGGGCACGGTTCATGTGCAGAGCCAGGAACGTCAAGGCTCTCACTTCTGGTTTGACCTTCCTCTCCCCCTGGCTGAGACCATTCACGCCCCTCCGCCAACACACTTACGGGATTTACACCTGCTTTATTGGCACCCCAATGCCGTGGTTGGGGAACTACAGCGGGATCTGCTCGCCCCTTATTTTCGTCAGGTCACGCTGGTTACCAGTGAAGACCAAACCTTGCGTACTTTATGGCGGTTGCATGCTCAAGGACGCCCTGTGGATCTGGTGTTGCTCGAACATGAGCAGGATGAGTTTGCCCAAGCACTGCGACGTAAACTGCGTAAAGAGAACCCTTTTGAGCATCTGCTCATCATGCTCATTCATCCTCCCGGTGTTGAGGTTGATACCTCCGCAGGCCTACTTACCTTGCCGCGCCCTCTGCGGTTGCGGGCCCTGCTAACACGACTGGATCATCACCTCAATCCCCCAGCAGACCTTGATCCTGTGAACCACACCGGCGCAAACAGAGCTGGCCCATCAGGCCAACATACAACCCCTGATCGTGCGCCCAGCCTCCAGATACTGGTTGCAGAGGATAATCTGGTTAATCAGCAGATTGCCGCAGGCTATTTGGCCAAACTGGGGCATGAGGTGACCTTTGCCAACAACGGTATTGAGGCACTCCAGCAGGTTCAACAAGCGCACTACGATCTGATTTTAATGGATATTCGCATGCCAGATATGGATGGTTTGGAAGCGTGCCGCCACATAAGGGCACTACCCACGGCACCACATGCCATACCAATTATTGCCCTGACAGCCAATGTGCTGGAGCAGGATCGGCAAAACTGTATGGCAGCAGGTATGAACGGCTTTTTGCCTAAGCCTATTGAGTTAACCCAGTTGCAACAGGCCATTCATCCGTATGCCTGCCTTGTTGAAGGAGTCGACCCATGACCATCAGTGGTAAGATCATCACCTTGGTCAGCCTGATCGCCGTCTTGGCTGCAGGTAGTGTGGGCTATGCCATTATGCAGCGGTTTCAACAAGAGCTGGTGGTGCATGCGGAAGAGGAAGTGACCCGTTCCGCGCTGGACATTGCCGTTCAACTTAATCAAACCCTTCAGCATTTGATCTCCGATCTACGCACCCTATCCAAAGATCCGGCTCTGGTAGAGCTTGCAGAACGTGCCCGCGGCCAAACCCGTGCCCTGGGAGATTTAAACTATCATCTGGACCGTACAGCACAGATCTTTACCAATTTGGCCCAAGAGCGCCCCGATTATCAGCAGATCCGCCTTATTGGTCTTGAAGCACACGGGCGAGAGGTGATCCGTATTGAACGCCCAACTGGTCAGCCCCATATTCTACGTATACCCCAGGAAAAATTGCAGTCCAAAGGACAACACCCCTATTTTAAACGGGGTATTATCCTGCCCAAAGATCGGGTCTATCTGTCAGAGATTAATCTAAACCGGGAACATGGCGCGATCCAAGAACCCCATGTACCGGTTATACGCGCTAGCATGCCTATTTTTGATCAGCGGGGAGAGACCTTCGGCATCCTTGTCATTAATTTGGATGTCCGCCCTCTGTTCCGCCTCATCCAGGCCATGCCTCAGGGACGTTCCATGTATCTGTTTAACAGTCATGGCTATCTGTTGGCAGGCAATGCCACCCATAAGGGCGAAGATCTGTTTGGTTTTGAGTTCAACCAAGCACCACAAATGCTAAACCTCTATCCGCAACTGGCGCAAAGGCTGAATCATGGCCTAAAAGACTCCTTTTCTTTGATCTCCAACGGAGCCCAAGGCTATGAGGAGTTGGTGGGGGTCGTTGCCCTGCACCATAATCCGGATCGTCCCGATCAGCGGTTGGTCATCACCGTCGGCCTGCCCTACCATGAGATTTTAGCCCAGCTCTACAACAGTCGTAATGAAAGTTTGGTGGTGGGCCTGACCATGGTGGTCATGGCCTTGCTCTTAGCCGTTATGCTCACCCGCTCTCTAACCCGGCCGTTACGTGAGATGATCCACTCGGTCCATGCCATCTCACGGGGGCAGGTTGATCAACCCCTGCCCACCACCGCCAGTGGCGAGGTGGGCATACTGGCCAATGCCTTTGATGAGATGCTCAAACTCATTGCACAAAAAAGTGAAGTCGAAGCCGATAACCGCGCCAAACAGTTATTGGAGGCTACCGATGTCGGTGTTTTTGGCATTGATGAGCAAGGGCTTGTCTCCTTCATCAATCCAGCCGCTGAGCGGATGCTTGGCTATCATCAAGAAGAGCTGCTGGGGCAAAATATTCACGATAAAATCCATCACTCCTACGCCGATGGCACCGCCTACCCTGAACATGCCTGTCGTATGTCAGCCGCCCTACGGGAACAGCGGGAACACCATGTGACAGATGAGGTGTTGTGGAATAAGGATGGCAGTTTTTTCTATACCGAATACAGTAGCATACCCCTATGGAAAGGAGAAAAACGCTCGGGTGCCGTTATCACCTTTTGGGATATTACAGAAAAGCGTTTGGATGAGCAGAAACTGATCCTCTCTCAACAGGATGCCGAGCTGAATGCCGCAGAAGAGCGCACCTTGGAGATGCTGCTTAAACTAACCCTGCAGGAGAGTGATGTTGCGAACTATCTGGAAGAGGTGCTGGAAACACTCATCTATTCCGTCCCATGGTTAAAATTAAAACGGGTTGGTGCCCTTTTTCTGACCGATGACTCAGGCCCAGAGCCCTGCCTGAAGTTAATGGTCAACCATAATTTAGATCCTGAACTCACCCAACGCTGTGCCGAAGTACCCTTTGGTACGTGCCTCTGTGGTCAAGCAGCCCAAAGCGGTACCCTACAGTTTGCTGACTGTATTGATCACCGACATGAGATCCAATTTGAGGGCATTGCCCCCCACGGTCATTACAACGTACCCATTATGGATGGTGAACAGGTCTTGGGTGTGTTGGTGCTCTACCTTACCCACGGACATCAACAAAAAGAGGACGAGACCGCTTTTCTGGCCCGTGCGGCCAATGTGGTTAGCATGGGGTTAATGCGACGGCAAGCGGCACTGGAGCTGAGCAACGCCATCCACCGAGCAGAGCAGGCCAACCAGGCTAAATCGGAATTTCTGGCGACCATGAGCCATGAAATTCGCAACCCCATGAATGCCATTATTGGGTTGAGCCATCTGGCCATGGAACAGACACCGGATAAACGACAGAAGGATTATCTGGGTAAGATCCATCATGCGGGACAATCCTTGCTGCGTATCATTAACGATATTTTGGACTTCTCCAAGATTGAGGCCGGCAAACTGGCGATTGAACAGACCGACTTCCAACTGGACGATGTGCTGAGCAATCTGGCGACCCTCACTGCGGTTAAAGCGCAAGAGAAGCAGATTGAACTGATTTTTGATAAAGCCCCTGGTCTACCCAACACCTTCCGTGGGGACCCATTACGTCTGAGCCAGATCCTACTTAACCTTATTGGTAACGCCATTAAATTTACCGATGAAGGTGAGGTAGAGCTTTGTATTACCGCACACCCTTTACCAGCCACCGAAAACATCACCTTAACATTTGCGGTACGGGATACCGGCATTGGCATGACCGACGCGCAACTATCCGGCCTATTCTCGGCCTACCAACAGGCAGAGGCCTCCACCTCTCGCCGATATGGGGGTAGCGGTTTGGGACTGTCGATCTCTCACCAATTGGTTACGCTCATGGCTGGGGAGATCAGTGTCACATCCACCCCTAATAAGGGCTCACTCTTTCAGGTTACCTTGCCCTTCTCAGTACCAGAGCATGAGCAACCCAGCCCACAAAACTTTGAAGGTAGCGTAGTGATTGCCAGTACCAATCAGCGGGTCCGGGAGGTCGTTGGGGAGCATCTTCAGCGCTTTGGTCTGATCTGTCATCCCGTAAAGGATATGACAGCCCTTAGCCAGTGGTTGGATCAGCATCCGCTACCTCTGCTCATGGTGGTGGATGCCGATATGTTACCGGTCTCTATGGCCCAAGATCTGGAGCTGTTATTAAGCCCCATGTTGCAACGGTTTGAGCACGGCGGGGTTCTGCTCCTGCATGGGTATCAAACCCAACAAGCGGTTATGGATCTCTCGGCCAATGATAACCGGGTGGGGTCGGTACAAAAGCCTGTGACCCCCTCCAGCCTCTATGACAGCACCATGCAACTGTTGGGGGATACCCAGTGGCAAGGCCTAGCCCAAGTTGACGTACCCAAGGGCTCAGAACCGACAGAACATTGGCCTCAACTGGCCGGTCGGCATCTGCTCTTGGCAGAGGATAACCCCATCAACCAACAGGTTGCCTCAGAGCTTCTACGCCGGGTGGGCATTCAGGTCACCGTGGTCAGTAATGGGTTTGAAGCGGTGGAAAAAGCCACTTCGGGTCAGTTCGATGCCATACTCATGGACCTACAAATGCCCATCATGGATGGTTTTCAGGCAACCACTCAGATTCGTAGCCGTTTGGGAGAAGCCCCCCTTATTCTGGCCATGACCGCCAGTTCATCGGTAGAAGATCGCCAAAAGGTTAAAGCGGAGGGGATGAATGATCATGTGGGCAAACCTATTGACCCAGAGGCGCTGTATCAAACCCTGAGCCACTGGCTTGGCAGATCCAACCCAGAGGGTGCATCCGCCCCCCCCCAATCGGCTAAGGAAGCTGAGCCTGCTACAGAGGATGCAGCAACGACCTCATCGAACCGAGCCATCACAGCAGAACCCACCTCAGACCCCTATCCAACCCTACCCGGTATTAACTATGCCATGGGTTTACAACGCCTGGGTGGTGATGAACAGCTCTATCGGGAAATTCTCCTCGCCTTTGAGGTGGATCAACGGCACACCTGCGAAACACTGCGCAACCTGCTTAATACCGGTGATTATGGCGATCTTGAACCCATTGTTCATACCTTTAAAGGACTACTGGGAAGCATTGGTGCAGACCATCTACAGGCGATGGCCCTGGCCTTGGAAACAACCATTCAAATGCGCCAACCCAAAGATGAAATCCACACCCTTATCGACCGTATGGATCAGGAGATAACCCCACTGTTGCAGGCTTTGGCTGCATGCCCTGAAACCACGTAAAAGCCTGGGGCAATCCGGTTAGAGATGGGGGATAAACCCTCATCACGCACCCCCATGGCAACAGACAAGCTGGGGGCCGAACCTGCAAGGGTGGTTCAAGCAACCATAAGCCATACACAGAGACCCTAGAACAGACGGCCAAAAGTGGGGACATCCCCGCTTTTGGCCCCCTGTTTTATCCCATCTCATCGGGCACTCTGCCCTTTTAACCGCGCCCATACCGCCCAATAATAATCTGGACAGTATACCCCACAGCATTTATCTTTATATGAAGATACTTTGCATAAAGACATTAACAGAACATCTGGATCACGTGGGGGATATCATGGCTCAACATGATCATGTGGATACCGTTTTGGCCCAATGGCGTCATGTCTCACCGGAGCGCGATGCCTCACCCATGGCCATCTTCACCCGGGTTTTTCGCCTGTATAAGCATTTAAATAAGCGTGTGTCGCATCTATTTCGCAGTCATGGCCTACATGATGGTGAGTTTGATCTTTTGGCCACCCTCTACCGTAGCAATCAGCCCCAGGGCATGACCCCCAATCAACTCCGTCATGCCTCAGTCCTGAGTTCGGGGGCCATGACCAACCGATTAGACCGGTTAGAAAAAGCAGGGTTTATTCAGCGCCTGCCTAACCCGAATGACCGACGCAGTCTACTCATTCAATTAACGGAGACGGGAACAGAGAAAGTTCTAATGTTGTTGGATGATTATCTTGAGGCCCTACATCAACTACAAGCCCCACTACGCCAGGCGCAAAAACGTGAACTGGCCGACGGTTTACGGACTTTGTTAACGGCCCTGGAGCAGGATCATGGCGTTTAAAACCCCAATCTCTATCGCTCAAGCGCATATGGGCATGTTTGTCTGGACGATCATTGTGGGGTTTTCATTTCCTGCCGTAGGGTGGATGTCTGAAGGCTTACCCCCCATGTTGCTCACCGCCATACGCTTTTTAATCGCTGCGCTGGTAATTTGGCCCATGCTACCCAAAAACCAACCCCAACGGTTGGGCTATGGCACACTCCTGCTCTATGGAATTATGGGCAGTGCCTTGGCGCTCTATTTTGGCATTATGTTCTGGGCTGCACATCGGGTCACTTCCCTGACCATGGCCACTTTATATGTAAGTGTCCCTGTGCTGGCCTATGCCATGGGGCGCCAGCTGGGGGTTGAACCCCAAGCCAAAGCGTTGATGAAGATCTTACTTTTGGGTGCACTTGGTGCGCTGGCATTGGCCTGGGCAGAGAGTGGTGGGCAACTTCAACAGATTCAATTGGGGCCGAGTGAAGCCATCTTCTTTTTAGGCTGTATCGCTTCTGCCCTCTACCCTGTGTTAAGCAAGTGGGGGCTTAACCGTGGGTTGCTTGCCCCTTCGGCCCTGTACCGTACGTTCTGGAGCTTATTGATCGGCAGTGTCATCATCGGTGTCATGGGCTTGCTTTGGGAACCCCCCCAAGCCCTAGGGCGTATGCACCTGCTGGATCTGGGTTTGTTGCTCTATCTTAGCCTGTTTTCCAGCGGGCTCACCTACTGGCTCCTTCAACAGGCAACCTCGGTGCTAACCCCCGCGGCGGTTACCGCTTATAGCTATCTGCTACCCTTTGTATCCATGTTGCTGTTGCTCACACACAGCCCAGACTTGCGGGGGTGGCACTGGCTACCCGGAAGCACCCTGGTAGTGATGGCCATTACCCTGCTTATGTATCGGGATATCAGACAACGTCAGCTCATTAAGGGGGGGTAAATCAGCGCTTAGGTAGGCACAACATCAACGGTGGTAGGGCACACCATGTTGGATGGTCATTGCACGGTAAAGCTGCTCGGCCACCATGACACGCACCAACATATGGGGGAACGTCATGGGGCCAAAAGCGAGCTTAAAACGACATTTTTGCAACAGAGAGGCATCCAAACCATCGGGACCACCAATGAGTAAGCCAACATCCCGGTCACCTGCCTCGTGCCAGGTTTGAATCTGCTTGGCCAACCCTTCACTATCCAAGGGTTTACCACCGCGATCCAAGGCAATCCACAACCGCTTATCCATCTTCTCGGCCATACGCGCCGCTTCATCAGCCTTGGCTTTTTTGCGGGTTGCATCACTCTCTTTGCCAACCCGGCGCCCCTCTGCAATTTCCAGAAGTTCCAAGCCACCATAGCGCTTCATACGGCTGGCATAGTCATCAAACAGCCCTTTTTCAAGCTTGGGCATACCACGACCAACAGAGAGGATGCGAAAACGACTCACCCTTCCGCTTCTTCCAGATCTTTATCGTCCAGATCTTCGGCATGCCAGGGATCATTAGAGGGCTTATCATCTTCCTCAATTTGAGCCACCTGTTGGGCTTGCGCCTTGGAAGGATGCGGAGAAGCAGCTTCGGTGCTCCACAGTTTTTCCAGGTTGTAGTGCGCACGGACCTCATGCTGAAAGACATGGACAACAATGTCGCCAAAATCCATCAACACCCACTCCCCATCTTGCACACCCTCAATACCCACCGTGGTGAGTTTTAACTGAGAGGCCAGTTGATCAACATCGTCCGCCAAGGAACGAACATGGGTGTTGGATCGACCAGTGGCAATAATGAAGAAATCCGCCAATCCTGAGCGTCCCTCCAGATCCACCAGAACGATATCTTCGCCCTTCTTGTCATCCAGCTTGTTTTTAATGGCGAGGGCAGCTTGCTCAATCTCTGCCTTGATCTGGTCATCGTTCTTAATGTCGCTCATGGACGGTAAAGCTCCTGCTTGTGTATGTAGTCCACCACCCGTTGGGGGGTAAGATAGTCAATGCTCCGCCCTGCCACCAGCGCCTCGCGCATGGCTGTAGAGCTGATCTCCATAGGCGTAACGGGTTGTATGAGCACCCCATTACGCCCCATCTCTTCTCGGTACAACAGCGCACCACTTTGCACCAGAAAAGGTTCTAAATAACGTCCTGCCTCTGTCGCACTAAGATCCACCGAATACCCCGGGCGGGTCATAATACACAGATGGGCATACTTAATGAGTTGCTCCCAATCCTTCCAAAGGTGCATCTCTTCCAACAAATCACTACCCAGCGTAAATACCCACTCAATGGTGGGCCGACTGCGCGTTAAACTACGCAAGGTATCGATGGTATAACCTATGCCCTCCCGCAGGACCTCAATATCATTGGCTTCAAAGCGGGGTTCACGGCTAACGGCCAAACGCACCATATCCAAACGATCTTCAGGTGCGGCCAACACCTCATCCCCTTTAAAGGGGTGGGCACCACTGGGGATAAGATGCATACCATCCAACCCCAGCCCCTCCATAACCTCCATGGCAGAACGCAAGTGTCCTAAATGGGGCGGGTTAAAAGATCCCCCCAAAATACCAATACGTTTGGCCAGATGTTGGCGAAAGGCTTGAGACATTGTCTTAACTTCTCAGCTGACCATCACCCAATACAATCCACTTTTCGCAGGTCAAACCTTCCAGACCCACAGGACCACGTACATGCAGCTTATCCGTAGAGATCCCCATCTCTGCGCCCAAACCAAACTGGAAGCCATCATTAAAACGGCTGGAGGCATTCACCATCACCGCGGAAGAGTCAACCTCCCGCAAAAAGCGCATAGCGGTGGCGTGGTGCTCCGTCACAATCACTTCGGTATGCCGTGAGGAGTGGGCATCGATATGATCCATGGCCATCTCCATATCCTCAACCACACGTACCGATAGAATAGCGGCCAGATATTCGGTATCCCAATCTTCATCGGAAACAGGAATAACCGGTGCAACTTCACCCACGTGACGGATGGTCTCCGGGCACCCTTTAATCACACACTCAGCCTTGTTCAACTTCTCCGCAAGGGCAGGAAGCACAGCCTGGGCAGCTTGGCGGTGGACCAGCAAGGTTTCCGTAGCATTACAGACCCCTGTGCGCTGCATTTTTCCATTAAAGGCCAACTCAACCGCCTTGTTTGTATCGGCATGCGCATCAATATAGGTGTGGCATATGCCATCCAGATGCTTAATAACAGGAATGGTGGAGTCCTCCATAACCCGTTGGATCAACCCTTTACCACCACGGGGGATAATAATATCCACATAGGCATCCGCCTTCAGCAAAGCACCCACAGCAGCACGATCCGTGGTACCCACCACCTGTACGGCATCGGTTGGTGCCCCCCCCTTTTCCATCCCTTGGGCCAGGGCTGCAGCAATGGCCCGGTTGGAATGAAACGCCTCAGACCCCCCACGCAGAATGACCGCATTACCGGATTTGACACACAAGGCTGCGGCATCTGCCGTCACATTGGGGCGGGATTCATAAATGATCCCAATGACGCCCAAGGGCACACGCATTTTGCCGACTTGCAGATCATTTTCCAGGCGACGCATACCACCGATCTCACCAATGGGATCAGGCAGTGACGCAACTTGGCGGATGCCTTCTGCCATACCGCTAATCACCTTATCGGTTAAGCGCAGGCGATCCAGCATGGCATCGGTCAACCCATTTTTTTCACCGGCTTCCAGATCTTTCTCATTTTCAACCTGGAGGATATTTTTCCCGGCGATCAGCGCATCCGCCATGGCGTGTAAGGTGGCATTTTTTGTAGCGGAGTCCAGCCACGCCAGTTGCCGCGCAGCTTTACGGGCCTTTTGGCCAATCTCTTTAATTAACTTGGTTGCGTCATCGCTCATGGTATTGCCATCCATTATCTTTGCTTTTCTCAAGATACCATCCCCCACCCACTCTTCATGTTGATCACTGAAGAAAGCATGGTGGGGATCTGGGGAAAAACATGTGGTTTTCTCACCCAGGTTTAATACAGGCCAGCCCCACTCAACCAGGCTTACCTACCTAAATGCCAACGGTATAAAAACAGGGAAGAAGCCCTGTTTAACCAGCTGGTTTGCCAAACGTCCGGTGCATGCAGGTTATCGGTACACGCGGCAACGCTCTATCGCTTATACCCTATAAGGGTCAGCCTTGTTGGCATGGTTGTCGTCTCAAACCACATCTCTCAAGCCTTAGCCTGATCTACCGGCCCTCTCTCAAAGCACATACACACCATGGCTGGGGGGCACGTGATGCTTCTCGTTAGGGCCCCACCTTTGAGAGATCAACAGCATGTACGGGCACGGGCTGCACCCTACTTCACCAACAGCACCATATCATCTCGATGCACAACCTCTTCATCCACAATAAACCCCAGGGCCGCCTCAATATCACGGCTGTGCTTACCCTTGATCAAATCCATATGGGTGTGGCGATAATTGACCAGACCTTTACTAATGCGGCGACCATCGCGATCACAACAATAGACGGCAGCCCCTCGGTCAAACTTACCTTGGACCCCAACAACGCCACGCGCCAACAAACTCTTGCCCCGTCGTAACGCCGCAACCGCACCATCATCCAACAGCAGCGATCCTTCACAGGTTAAGCCGTTGGCAATCCACCGTTTACGGCTGCTAATGGCGTCACCAGAGGCTAAGAATAGTGTGCCAATCCCACCCTTATTGATCACGCCATCGATGGGGTTATCCTGAAAACCATTGGCCAACACGGTTAAACACCCGGTCCGTGCCGCCATTTTTGCGGCACGCAACTTGGTGATCATCCCCCCAGAGCCCACTTCAGATCCTGTGCCACCGGCTAAGGCTTCGATCTCTGGTGTGACCTCCTTAACCATGGGAATCATCTGTGCCGAAGCATCCTTACGGGGGTCTGCGCTGTATAGGGCATCCACATCCGAAAGTAGAATAAGAACCTCAGCTTCAACCAACCCTGCCACCAACGCCGCCAGGGTGTCGTTATCCCCAAAGCGGATCTCCTCTACGACGACCGAGTCATTTTCATTGACCACCGGGACCAACCCCAAAGACAACAAGGTCTCGAGCGTATCACGACCATTCAAATAGCGACGGCGATTGGCCACATCATCTCGGGTTAATAGGATCTGTCCCGTATGCAAACCATGGGCATGAAAGCCTTGCTCATAGATCTGCATCAGCTTGCCCTGCCCCGCTGCTGCAGCCGCCTGCTTTTCAGGCACCGTTGTTGGACGCCGCCCTAAGCCCAAACGCGACGCACCCGCCGCCACCGAGCCTGAGGTCACCACCACCACCTGTTTACCCATACGGATTAAGGCGGCAATTTCCGCACAACGCCCTGCAATCCAATCTTCACAAACCCCATCTTCCGAGGTCAGCAAATTGGAGCCAATTTTCACCACAATCCGTTTGGCATCAGCCACGCGCTGCCACGCCTTTGCAGCCTCGCTCATACTCACTCCCGCACCCAGATGACCTCTACACCGTCGTCATCATCCTCATCGTCCTCATAATCATCCGCATCCCACTGCTCGTTCTCAGCGTCCCGCAGAGCCTTTAGACCCGCACGAGTGGGGGCATCTTCCATAGCCAGACCAACACCACCTTGCTCTTCACGCCACTTGGCAACGATATCACCCACATGATACATGAGCGTATCGACCCCTTCCCCTGAGGCAGAAGAGATAATATAGACCGGTGGCATATCCTCCCCCAAACGATCCTTAAACCAAGAGGTCACCACCTCACGATCCTCCTCACCCAGCACATCGGCCTTAGAGAGAACCAGCAAACGGGGCTTTTGGGACAACAGCTCTGAATACCCCGCCAACTCTGCTTCAATGGTCTCATAACGGGTCACTGGATCGTCATCCTCCAGAGAGTCGATCTCAACCAAATGTAGCAAAATGGCGCAGCGCTCAATGTGTTTGAGGAAGTGAATACCTAATCCTTGCCCCTCATGCGCCCCTTTGATCAAACCCGGGATATCCGCCATGACAAAGCTGCGATCGACCTCCAACCGCACCACACCCAAGTTGGGTTGTAAGGTTGTAAAAGGGTAGTCCGCAATTTTTGGCTTGGCTGCAGAGACCTTTGATATCAAGGTACTCTTACCCGCATTGGGCATACCAACCAAACCGACATCTGCCAGCAGTTTAAGCTCTAAACGGACCCAGATTTCCTCACCAGGAAAACCGGGATCGCCCCGTCTAGGGGCCTGATTGGTGGAGCTTTTAAAGTGTAGGTTGCCCCGGCCACCATCCCCACCTTTACAGATCAGGAACTGTTGGCCTTCCTCCACCATATCCACCAGGATTTGGCCATCCTCATCATCCCGAATAACGGTACCAACAGGTACTTTAACAATGGTGGCATCCGCGGAGGGTCCTGTGCGCTGGCTACCCATGCCATGCATACCACGCTTGGCTTTGAAGTGCTGCTTATAGCGGAAATCGATTAAGGTGTTCAGGTGGCTATCGGCTTGAAAAATGACATCGCCACCCCGACCACCATCGCCACCGTCTGGCCCGCCGTAGGGAACATACTTTTCCCGTCGAAACGAAACACAGCCGTTACCGCCGTCGCCTGATTTTAGGTAGATTTTCGCTTCATCGAGAAATTTCATGATACCCAGAAGGTGTTAGTTTATTTTGATTGACGTGACGTTACGATGGAAAACGCCCATATCCCTAACCTTTACATGCCATCCTAAGGTATCGGAAAACCTAAGCAAAGCCATACCCTTGCTTTACTTAACGCTGTACATATGGGGTCGATACTGGCTGACCCTTTAGATAAGGGATCGCAACGGTGCAATGCCTTATCTAAAGAGGGGCCCACCGACCTTGGCCTATTCATCGATTCAAAGGCGTATTGGACCCCTATTTAATGTCGGTTTTTCATCCTACCACAGCGCCGCAAAAGAAAACGGGGAAACGGCCAAGAACCGTTTCCCCATCATCCATGCGGTAGAGCTTACACTCTACATAGGTCACCGGTGCTTACTGAGCAGCGCCGGCTTCCACATTCACATACTGACGATTGCGTCGGGTGGTAAAGGATACACGACCCTCTTCCAACGCAAACAGAGTGTGGTCCTTGCCCATGCCCACACCCTCACCAGGCCACATCTTGGTGCCACGCTGACGTACAATGATGTTGCCGGGAATAACAGCTTCACCACCATACTTCTTTACACCAAGGCGACGGCCCTCTGAATCACGACCGTTACGGGAACTACCGCCAGCTTTCTTATGTGCCATGACGTTTCTCCTTTATCAAACTCGTCTTAAGAGATGCCGCTGATGCGAACCACAGTCAGACTCTGACGGTGACCCTGCGTACGCAGGTAGTTCTTACGACGCTTCTTTTTGAATACAATAACCTTCTTGTCGCGCATTTGGCGGACAATAGTACCAGTGACCTTGGCGCCTTCGGCGTCCTTGCCCACTTTCATACCATCTTCACCACCAACCATTAGCACGTCTTCAAAGGTCACTTCGCCGCCAGCGTCGCCAGCTACGGTTTCAACCCGCAGAACGTCGCCCTCGGTTACCTTGTACTGCTTACCACCGGTACGAATTACCGCATACATTGATCATTCCTCCAAAAACGCACTATTTTCAATGCGTTGAATCTCGGTCTAAAAGCCTGTTCCTAAGGGCTGAACGCCTAAACACCCTAGCCCACAGCGCTTGGGAACCGACTCTCGGACCCGCCAGACCTGTAAAAAGGTTCGTGTATTATCATGAACGCCAAAAATAAGTCAAGAGAAATCCCCCATTACGTCATCATGACTCGGTCACTTTTTCCATCATTCAAGGCCGCCTTGTGCAGCAATGCCAAGCTCTCAACCAAAGGCAAACCAACCACAGCACTATAAGAACCCTCGATACGGCTGACCAAAAAGCCCCCCATACCCTGAATGGCATACGCGCCCGCTTTATCCATGGACTCCCCATGGTCAATATAGGCCACCACCTCATCCAAGCTGGCCTGACGCATGGTTACCTGTGTTACCACCACCTGATGGTGTATCTGACCAAGCAGGTCATGTACCGCCACACCGGTCATCACCGCATGATTACGCCCCACTAAAGATTGGACCATAGCAATGGCCTCATCCCGTGATTGCGGTTTACCCAGAATACGGTTATCCACCACCACGGCTGTATCCGATCCCAGTGTAAGGTAGCCAGGCAATGCACCCATTTTGGCTTTATCACAGGCTAAACGCACCACATAGGTCCGGGGATCTTCACTTTTTTTGGAGGTTTCATCACAATCCACAGGATTAAGCTTAGGCTCAATACCAACCTGACGCAATAATGCCAACCGCCGGGGAGAGGCCGACGCCAGACAGATTTTATGCTTACGATCGTGCCACCACAGTGCGGGTTGCTGCACCATATTCAACCTTCCTTCTATAGAGCTTGCATCGATTTCTAAAATTGACCAAAGCGGGCTCCATATTCCGCAATGAATATGCTATAGTTGCCCGTTGATGGCGAATGGTCGCGCTCTTCCTTATCAGGATTGCACACCACAACGCTACTAAAAAGAGTACGGGTATGGTCTTGCCTTGAGCAATTAGCCCTTGACCTGAAGCGGTGATACTTCGTATGTTCCCTTGACTTTGATCTCCCTTATCAAAGAAGAGACTCCCGCTTGAATTTACGAATTCAAGCTTACTGATTGGACGGCTAAACCCCATGGCCCAACAGACCAACGAAGCTTTGGCACGTCTGCGTAGTCTTGTTGAACAGGACCTGCAGCGCACCAATGAAGTCATTTTGGAACAGCTGGACTCCCCTGTTGAGCTGATTACCCAAGTGGGTGATCATCTCCTTAACAGCGGCGGTAAACGGCTGCGCCCCATCCTGACTCTGGTGACCGCTAAACTTTTTGGCTACCGTGATAAAGATGTTCATGCGCTACTGGCCGCTGTGGTTGAGTTTATTCATACCGCGACCTTGTTGCATGATGATGTCGTGGATAAGTCTAATACACGCCGTGGCCAAGCAACCGCCAATTCGGTCTGGGGTAATAAAGCACCGATCCTGGTTGGTGACTTCCTCTTCTCCCGCTCTTTTCAGATCATGGTTGCCCATGGTGACCTTCGGGTACTGCGCATTGTTTCAGACTGCTGTGCCATTATCTCTGAAGGGGAAGTGATGCAGCTGGTGGCCAGTAATGATCTGGCGACAGATGAAGAGCGCTACCTGGATGTTATCCGTCACAAGACCGCTTCACTGTTTGCCTCAGCCTCTGAGCTGGGGGCGGTGGTTGCTGATCAATCCGACGATATCGCCAAGCGTATGTATGACTATGGCATGATGTTAGGCACAGCCTATCAGGTCGTCGATGATCTGCTGGATTACTCTGCTGAGACAGAAAAGCTGGGAAAAAATGTCGGGGACGACTTCCAAGAGGGTAAGATCACCCTGCCAGTCATCCACGCATACCGCAATGGTAGCGAGGAAGAGCGGGCTTTTTGGAGTCGTTGCCTGGAAGATGAAGAGCAGGATGAAGGCAGCTTTGATCATGCCCGTGCATTGATTGCCAAGCATGACTCCCTGGCTTACTCCATGACCCAAGCTCGCGAATTGATCGTCCGCGCTAAAGCTGCACTGGAACCTCTACCGGATACCCCTGAGCGTCAGGCATTGATGGATCTGGCAGATCTTTCTGTGGACCGCGAATATTAGAGTACGGTAACAGACCGATCAAAGCGTGAAGGCTACCTACGCGCTATGACCGTTGACCGCCATCTATACGGGGTCTAAAGTAAAGCCCTGACCATTGCTTCGGGGTGTAGCTCAGCCTGGTAGAGCACTGCGTTCGGGACGCAGGGGCCGTAGGTTCAAATCCTATCACCCCGACCATTATGTGCAACAGGTTAAACGCTGTTTCTGGGATACTGGAAAGGGCGTTTTTTCATTTCTGCACCGAAGCATTCAAGCTCACCATCGCCGATCCCCTGCGCTATAAGCAGAACCCACAGCTTACATACCCGCCCACCCTATTATGTTCGCAACTAAAAACATAACATCTTCATCTCTAGCCGCTTATAGTGACGCTATCGTCACCACCTGCATGGGCAAACCAAACAGCGTACCATCCTCATAACAGGCCCTTTGACAGATCAACCTTTTGTCACTGTTGTGCATCCTCCGCCCCCCCTCAACTGCGCATCGGGTAAGGATCAACAGCTTCGCGTACTCAGACAGACTGGCCCACTTGACGCACCGTTTGCTCTCTAAGGCTTCATAGGTTGCCCCTCCCCAGCTCAACCGCTCTGCAGAGCCAACAGCCGATGAACAACGTTATGGGGTTTCAACACAGATCATGACTGACATGGCCTATGGCTCATCAACCAGAAAGCGCCCAGCCTTAGCAAAGACTGGACGCTTTTGTAGCGGTGCCCCCTGTTGTACAGACCAAGATGGGTGCGTTTATAGAACCATTGACCTGGCCTGTTCAACCTAGAGCATGATAACAGCCTGGGCTGAATCTACTTTGCAGCGATAGACTTACCTTGAGATCCCAGATCTGCAAAAGCTTCATCCAAACGCTCAGCCATACCGATTTCAGCAGCCCGCAGCCACTGTCTGGGATCGTAGAGCTTCTTGTATGGGGTGCCCTCTTCTGGATCGATCTGATACAAGAAGGCTTTGGGGTTGGCGGTGACAAAGGCTCCTGCCGCTTTGGAGAAAGCAAACTGGGTGTCGGTATCAATATTCATTTTAAAGACACCATAGCTCACCGCTTCAGAGATTTGGCTCTTCTCAGAACCCGATCCACCATGGAACACCAAATGTAGCGGGTTGGCCTCGGTCTTATTGGTGGTGGAGACCAGCTCTTGGGAGTTCTTTAAGATCTCAGGACGTAACTTCACATTGCCGGGCTTATACACACCATGCACATTACCGAAGGAAGCCGCGACGGAGAATGATCCGATGGGAGAGAGCTTATTATAAGCAACCAAGACATCTTCGGGCTGGGTGTAGAGGTGTGAACTATCGGCAGATTCATCAAAATCACTGCCGATACCATCTTCCTCACCACCAGTGACACCCAGTTCAATCTCAATGCTCATGTCAATTTTAGCCATGCGCTCAAGCAAACGGGCAGACTCACTTAAATTCCAATCCAGCGGCTCTTCGGAAAGATCCAACATGTGGGAGGTATAAAGTGGCTTACCAGTCTCTTTATAAAAAGCCTCACCATGATCCAACATCGCTTCAACCCAGGGAATTAACTTTTTATTGGCGTGGTCGGTGTGTAGAACGACGCAAACACCGTAGTGCTCAGCCATCATGTGTACATGGCGAGCGGCAGAGACGGCACCCAAGATTTTAGCTGTTGTTGTATCAGGAAAACCCTTACCCGCAAAAAACTGGGCCCCGCCATTGGAAAGCTGAATAATGACATCACCCTTATTCTTCGCCGCAGCCTCTAGCACAGCGTTAATGGTGCTGGTGGATGTCACATTAACCGCTGGGAGGGCATAGCCGCCCTTTTTGCATGCAGCTACCAACGCTTCATAGTCTGAACCTGATACAACACCTGGTTTGATGGACACTGCTGTTCTCCTGAAAGATTTTATCGTTAGTTTCTAATGTAAAGACAGCATGCATGCGGACCGGCCCCCCCTTAATCCAAGGTTGAAACCCACCCTCATGCGTGCTTTGTTGTGTTTTTTTGCCCGCTGGATATCTGTTTAGTCGCGCACAGACCCTTCTCTTTTCTCGCGCAGGAACAGACCTTATAGAAAAGAGGTGCTCATAAAAAACCCTATCTATCCCAAGCTATGATAGGACATAGAAGCTCAAAGAGCGATTGATCACGCACCTCACAAGAGGATGACAGCCTCGACACCATCAGATCCAGGGATTCATTCAACGGCAAGCCATTTTCTGCCTACCCAAAGTACACCAGCTTTGTGATCAAGATCCCTGGTAGATGGGTCGATCAACAACGGCATAAGTATCCATATCATGAACGGATACACATTAAAATCCGACCATGGCACGTTTAGACCATTTTTGCCATGAACAGATGACCCTTATATTGAGCACATGGTCACGACAGGCCCGTGTGACATGCACAGTATCTACTGAGGATAAGCCCCACGCATTAAGAAGCGGTGAATCGTTCTTGCGTGATCCGTAACGTGTTTACTACGCTGCGGTAACACAAAGATCGATACACCCAACACGATCAACCGGACGCTCCGCGATCACACAACGAGCACGCTCACGCACGCTCACCCTTGTAAGCAGACACCCTCTTTATTCGGATAGCCCAACCGAACACCGCCATAGATTGGCCCACCTTGCCCAGATAAGGAGCCGTGTAAGCACAGCGGCCTAACCAACCATCCTACCTTAGCAGTCATGGCCAGGGTGGGCAATTCCTTGGATCTCACATCTGTATAAATGAGCCAGCAATGGGAAGAGGGATAAAGATGACTTCAGATAACCCTTTTAAGCAGAGGGGTAGATGAGGCGTAGCCCAACACCCGGCAACAAGAGCCCCAACATACAGGGTGAGCCTATCCACCTTCGGCTTACCTCAATGGGCAAACGGGCCGGATGTGATGCCAAGCTCTCGTTCAAGGTGATGCGTATGGCGATATCTTGCGGCTATGGGTTCGCTAAACAGATGGCGCAACGCCCCCCCCATGTTTGCCGATTTCAAATCGAGACCACCCCAAGCCATTTGTTCGATGGCATGGTGCTTGGATCATAAAAATCGGACAAACCATACCCAAGTTGGAGAGGCATAAGGAGGCTTCGGTGAGATAAGGCTCCTCTCCGAAAAAGGGGATCATCAGGTATCTGTATTTGGTGCGCTCGTGTCACCATCCAGATAACGCACCAGGTTCTCCAATAGGTGGGCTTTTTTGATGGGCTTGGTGAGGTGATCATTACAGCCAACCTGAAGACTTTTTTGTCGGTCCCCTTCTAACGCATGGGCCGTCAGGGCGATAATGGGCATAGCTCTGCAGCCCTGATCTTTTTCCCACGCCCGGATTTTAGCCGTCGCCTGATAGCCATCCATTATAGGCATTTGCATATCCATAAGGATCAAATCGTAGCGGTTGTTTTTAACCATCTCCACCGCTTGGGAACCATCATGCGCAATGGACAGCTCATACGGCGTTCTTTTAAGAAAGGCCATGATCAGGTGCTGATTATCTTCTGAGTCTTCCACCAACAGCAGCTTAATCTTCGCTTTAAAAGGTGCTTTTTCTATGGGTACAGGGTTCATGATGGATTGAGCCTCTAACGTCACAGGCTTATAAGGGTGGGTAAAAAAGAACTGGCTCCCCTGCTCTTTAGTACTCTCAACCCAAATCTTCCCCCCCATCAACTCTACCAACTGTTTGCTGATGGCTAAACCCAGACCACTGCCCCCATAACGCCGGGTTAACCCAGACTCACCTTGGGTAAATTTATCAAAAATAGTCGCTAACTGATCCGGCCCCAAGCCAATACCACTATCCCGAACCACAATCTGTAGTTGGTTTTCGTGCTGAGGATCCATACCAAGAGAGATCTCAACCACACCTTTTTCAGTAAATTTAAGGGCATTGGAGAGTAAGTTCGTCAAAACTTGGCGAATTCTACCCGCATCTCCCTGAATATAGGGGGCCATATCCTGCTTTGTCTTCCAGCGGATCTGCAACCCCTTCTCGGCATAGGGGAGCTGGAAAAAACCCACCACCTCTTTGATCAACTGGTTAAGATCAACCGGGGCCAAGTGTAAGCTTAGGCGTTTTTCCTCAATGCGTGAGATATCCAGAATATTATTGATCAACTCCAGCAGGGCATTACCTGCATGCTGTAAGCGCTGAAGTTGTTGACGCTGCTCAGGGGCACGGATGGACTCCAACAAAATATCGCTCATACCAATGACGACATTCATCGGCGTCCGAATTTCATGACTCATGGTGGCAAAAAAGTCACTTTTCACTTGATCGGCCACTTGGGCATCCCGCAACGCTTGACGCAAATGGTGCTGATAACGGGCCAAACGGGCCAACCATTGATAGACCAACCCACCTGCTAATACCGCAATCAAAAAACCAGAGGCAACCAGATAGATCAAAGCAGGAGAGGCCTGGTGCCAGCCCAGCATAGGCTCAGCAGCCAACTGCCAGGATCCCCCCGGTAGCTGCACACTTAAATAGACTGAAGAGGCATTAAAGAGAGCGGCGTCACCATGGATAACCTCACCGGCAGCCCCTTGCCCATCACGACCTCGCAAAGCCAAGCGGATCGTATGACCCGGATGGTAAAGCCCTGTCACAGTGAACAGGTGGTCCATATCAATAACAATACTGGCCAGCCCCCAGTATGCGCCTTTTCGTCCATCCGCTTGGGTCACAAAAATGGGCGTACGGCTGATAAAGGCTTGGCCACCCTGTATCAGTTGCACCGGCCCAGCCACCACGGTTTGTTGATCCACAATGGCTTTTCTGACCGCAGGCCACTGCTTACGGTTTTTGGTGTAGTCCAACCCTAAGGCACGCTCATTACCTTTAAGTGGATAGATATAACGGATGACATTATCCGGCGCTAAGCCGATGTTACGGATATTATCGCTCTGAAAGAGCAGTTCACGGGCAATCGCTTGAAAGGTTTTGTTGCTGAGATTGGGCTTTACAGCCACAAACGCCCATAAACCACGGGTGATCTGAAAGTTCAGGTTAATCTCATTTTCCAAGCGGCCACGGATCTGGCTCAGCTCATCAATCACCTCAACTCTAAGTTGCTCTTGATAACGGGTGTTCTCTTGCAATACCAGTAAACTTGTAAGCAAAAGCATAAACACAAAGGTCAACACACCAGAAACTCTGGCACGATATAGGGTTGTGGAGCGTCCACCAAAAGGTTGCTGCCTCTTCATCAGCTCAACCAATGCATCTGCAACAGATCTATCATAGCCAACCTCAACGTTTTTCTACTGCACGGCTTCGTACCGTAAGGTTTATCCTAGGATAAAAAGGGGCGCCTTATCCATTCGCTATTGGATAACCTGATACGCACTCCGTAAGACTTGAGAAGGAACCTGAAGACCAATGGCACGAGCGGTACGTAGATTAATAAACAGATAATCTTCACCGGTCTCCACAGGCAGATCCCCCGCACGGGCACCGCGCAAGATTTGATCCGCCATCCGGGCGGCCTGTTTACCCAGGTCATAGCCACGAAAACCAAACCCCATGAGTGCCCCAGCCTCAACCTGTTTATAACGCGGCGTTGAAAGGACCACTTTGTGCTGGATGGCCGCTTTGGAAAAATCTTTAATCCGAGACATCACCAGCCCATCTCTGGGCAGAAAAATCGCATCGCTACGGGGCGGAAAATTTTTAATAACTGCTGTCACTTCTGCTGCGGAGGTCACAGGAACCTCTAACAGCTCTACACCAACTTGCTTAGCGACAATCCGTACTTTTTTTAACGTTGTTAACGCGCTTGAGTCCGTGGCATTAAATGGTACAAGAACCGTTTTAATGGATGGATCCACCTTTAATAGCCATGTTAGCCGTTTTGGGTCACTATTACCCAAACGCACACCTGTGATATCGCCACCTGGGTGACGTAAATCATTCAATACCCCTGTTGCAATGGGATCGTTTACCGGCGCAAATACCACAGGAATACCGATGGATGCCGCCTTTTTTTTGGCCATAAGCGTGGCAGGGGTGGTCGAAGCAAAAATCAGATCCGGCTTTTGTGAAACAAGACGCTGTGCCATGGGTTGCAACATATCAATATCTTGGGCTGCACCCTCGAACAGATAGTGGATCTGCTCCCCTTCAACATAACCCAACTTACGCATGCCTTCTTTAAAGCCCTCCAATGTTGGTAGGTTGTTGTTAGTAAAGTGCAATACACCAACACGGTAAACCTTTGGTGCCTGTTCCCACAGCCCCCAATAAACCAGCAAACCCAACACGAGAATTAAACCGCTTCCCCCCATTATTCGTCGCATGACGCCCCCCTTAAATCCCGCACTCAGACATCTTTTTCTATGCTTAATAGCATACGCCGTTTTACAAAACTTCGCATCTTAAGGGTTGCCTTACTGCAATTCTTTAACAAAAAGCATAGAATGAAAGGTACTTTTTAAAAGGGACTAACACTCTTATGCAGTTGGCTTTTTCCTAGCTGAACTTTGCACAACAGTGGTAACAGATAAAAAAACAACACATAACGGACTTGACCATGGCACAGAGAGGAACCCACATACGCACCCGCATAATGGCAATTTTTCTGCCATTGGCCGTGATCCCATTATTGCTACTGGCCTTACTCATTGGTTGGCAAAGCTTTGATGTGCAGTCCCAACAGATTTTTTTACTACAACAAGAGAAATCTCAACGTGTTGTTGAAGCTGTACAACGTTTTGTACAGAGCCAGGTCCTTCTTTTGGAGAGCACAACACGCATTACCAGTTTAATGGACAAACCCAGCAAACAATCCATCATTTTAGAAGGGTTGATCAATACCCAACAACAGTTCAATGCACTCTCTTTGATCACCCCACAAGGTACGGTCTTACAGCAGATTCATCGTAATCAGCTGGATGCCAGCTCAATGGGGGCTAGCTCTTTGAGCAAAGAGAGTCAAACCTTGCTTCAACAGGCTCTTACATTTCAAAGCCCCACCTATGGCCCAGTACACTATGCCAGTGACTCTCAAGAGCCCTTAATGCAAGTGGCCATTCCTCTAACACCCTGGCCAGGTGCCAAAGTAGACGGGGTGTTACTGGCTGATTTACGTTTTCGTAAAGTCTGGAATCTCATCGCAGATTTACATACCGCACCTGGAGAGAGTCTTTTTTTGGTGGATGACACACAACATGTCGTAGCGCACCGCAACCCTTCCTTTGCCTTAAAACAGCTCCGTTTTGCCACCCCACCCCAGCCAGGTTTTCACAATGGTCTACACAACAAACCGGTCATCCTAAGCCACCAAACCCTCACCCTGGGTTCACGCCAACTTACGGTCGTTGTGCAGCAAGAGGTGTGGCAAGCTTTTGCCCTGTTTCGTCAAATGCTGCTTGCTGTGGGTTTAATCTTACTGCTGACTTTTATCGCCACCACCCTCGCCATTACAGCCAGTGTGGGTACCATTGTGCGGCCAATCCAGCAGCTGGCCCAAACGGTTCAAACGTTTAGATTTGGTCATCTTTCGGAACGGGCTGATATCAATGCAGAAGATGAAGTGGGCCAACTGGCCAGTGGTTTTAATGAAATGGCCAACCAAGTTGAACAGACCTTGGCGGCCCAACGCCGTAGTGAAGAGCGTTTCTCCCTAGCCATGAAAGGGGCTTCTGACGGTCTGTGGGACTGGAATGTACGTACCGGTGAGGTCTACTACTCACCACGTTGGAGTGCCATGTTGGGTTATTTACCCGCTGACATTGACCCAACCCCAGATGCTTTTTATGACATGTTACACCCTGAAGATAAAGAGAGCACCCAGGCCAATATTGATCATGTTTTTCAAGGTGGTGAGCAGTTTGAGGTAGAAGTACGCTTACGGGGTAAAGATGGCACCTACCGCTATATTCTCTCTCGCGGGTTACCGGTTAGAGATCTATCCGGACAGGTTATCCGTATGGTTGGAACCCATGTGGATGTTACAGAAATTCGCCAAACTCAAGAGGCTTTAGCTCAAGCCAAACTGCGCGCTGAACAGGCCAGTGAAGCTAAAAGCGCCTTTTTGGCAACCATGAGCCATGAGATCCGCACCCCCATGAACGCCATTTTAGGCATGGGGGATCTGTTGCGTGATTCCGAACTTAACAGCCATCAACGGCGCCATCTAGAGGCATTGGTTGGGGCCAGTGAAACCCTGCTTGGACTATTGGATGATATTCTGGATTTTGCCAAACTTGAAGCAGGCCAACTGGATATCCTGCCTGAACGGTTAGAACTGCTGCCCTTTTTAGAAAATGTGATCAATTTAATGAAGCCAGTCACTGCACAAAAAGGCATTGGGCTAACCCTTCAGACACACCCTAGCACGCCGACCCATATGGTGGTAGACCCCACTCGCCTACGCCAAATTCTGCTCAATTTATTGGGTAATGCCATTAAGTTTACCGAAACAGGCGGTGTACAGTTGAGCATTTCGCCACAACTGAACAGTCAAGGCCACGGCTGCCTGGAGTTTAATGTTTCAGATAGCGGGATTGGTATTGATCAGGATAAGTTGGAACACATTTTTGAAACCTTCTATCAAGCCGACGCCACTCTTACCCGTCGTTTTGGTGGTAGTGGCTTGGGCTTGGCCATCGTACAGCAGTTAGTGAAACGTATGCATGGTGAGCTGTGGGCAGAGAGCCAAATTAAACGGGGTAGCCAGTTTCATGTATTGCTACCCTTAGCCAGTAGTCGCCATACCCCCCCACCATCCGTGAAAAAACAGTCCAGTAAACCTTCAACACCAGCAGCAACCCTATCCAAACCCTTACGTATTCTGGTGGCGGAAGATTCTGAAGAGAACCAGATGGTGGTTCGCAGTTTTTTAAGCAATATGCCTTATGAAATCACCATTGTAGAAAATGGCTTAGAAGCACTCAATGCCGTTAAACAGGATAATTTTGATTTGGTATTGATGGATCTACAAATGCCGGTTATGGATGGCTATACCGCAACCGCACAGATCCGCCAATGGGAGCTTAGCCAAGGGCAGCCCAAAGCACCTATTCTTGCCTTAACCGCCCATGCCCTGGATAAAGATCGTGAAGCAAGCCATGCCGCCGGTTGCAATGCTCACTTGACCAAACCCATCCGTAAACTGGATCTACTTGCGGCTATTACCGAACATACGGTAATCCAATCTTAATCTCTGAACCCATACTCACTACCACACCTCTTTTAAGCCAAGGTGAGCACATAGCGCGCTGAACGGCCCCTACCCTATCATCACCGCAAACCATAGTTGGACATTATTAAGGTTTCTAATGTTGGTGGTGGCACAGTCAACTCTCTACGTTTATTCAAGACTGCGAAGGATTGCTCAATAGGGTTGAGGTCTGGGCTGTACGGGGGAAGCGGAAGGCGTACATGACCATCTCTAGCACGTATTTCAGCAATCTTCCGTCTATTGTGGAAACTGGCATTATCCATAATGATTACACTGGGCTCCTTTAATTGAGGCCATAGCATCTTTTCAATCCATGCCTCAACCAACGGAGCATGACACGAACCCTCAAAGATCATGGGTGTTAACCACGCATTACCGCGCTGGGCCATGATCAAGTTGGTTCGTTTACGCTTACTCCCCGCAAAGTCACCATAGATCTTTTTACCCTTTGGTGCCCACGCATGACGGCGAATCACCTCTTCTTCAAATCCGCTTTCATCAAAATAGACTATATTTTCATGACCGTACTACTCCCAGTGACGATACAGGTCAGCCCAATAGTACGCTCTTCTGTACATCTCTCAGTGTAGCGCTTCGTTTTTTACCGATCCCAAGCTTCCTTAGCGCAGCACTGATGGTGGTGTCACAAACCCCGAAATGAACGGCGCGCTCTCTTTGCAAAGCGTCTGGATAGGCTTTGACATGTTCTATCAAGGCTTCCTTGTTTAATTTTCGTTCGCTTGGAACTCGCAGGGTTGGTTCCAGGCTGTCTCGTGACAGCCAGTTGTAAATCGTCGCTCGACTTACTTGAAAAATCCGGGCAGCCTCGGCCTTCTTACCTCCAGATTCCACAAGTCGATTACTCGTTGGCGTAGTTCTATGTCACAGCTCATAATCAATAATCATAGACTGTCTAACTTTGATTTGAGATGGCTATAGCCTCCTCATCCAGCATGAACACCTCTTATGCGATTCCTATTTGCCGGTCCAGTGTTTTTGCCTTCAGCTTCCTTCAAATCCCACCTCGCGGTGGACACCCTTGCCGTTCAACTAACAGTTCCCCCCGCACAGGGCCTGTAGAGGACTTGCACCACCAAGCATGTGTGCCCAACCGGGCACACTAAAAGAAAAAGGGCTGCTTTACAGCAGCCCTCTCTCCTATAACTTGGATTTCTCGACTTACCAAGCGATATGGTCGATACCGTCGAAGTCCAGTTCGGTACCATCCTCCAGGGTGATGGAGCCCGCAGCGTCGCCATCTTCGAAGGAGATCGCGTCGAATACATCGCCGTTGATCTCCAGCTCGGTAACGCTGTATTCGGCATCGGTTTCGATGGTCCAGTTGCCCACATCCCCCAGTTCCAGGTTGGGATCATCGGACATGCCATCCATACGGATCACATCGTTGTAGTCACTACCACCGCTGATGAAGTCGGACCCCTCATTCATACCGAAGATAAACAGATCATCCCCAGCGCCACCGGAGAGCATATCGTCACCGGCACCACCTTCGATCACATCATCACCATCCCCACCGGAGATCACATCATCACCGGCACCACCGCTAAGGGTGTCATCGCCATCCCCACCGGTGAGTACATCGTGGGTATCGCCACCGATCAAGGTGCCATCTTCACCATCGGCCAGAGCCAACTCATCTTCACGTACAGTGATGTCAAAGTTTCCGGCCTCACTGGTGGCACCCTCTTCATCGGTAACCTCTACAGAGATGCTGCGGGTACCGCCATCGGCGACATCCAGCTGGATGGATTGCAGAATATCCTCATACTCACCCGTGGTGGCGGTACCAGAGAGGGTCAACGGACCATCCCCATCAATACCAGCACCGGTGACCACAATGGCGGTTCCGGCAATCATAAAGGTGGAGCTGCCATCATCATTGCTGTGCTCTTCCACCTCATAGCCGTCAAAGCTGAAGGCATCTTCAGATCCTTCCCCATCGGTGATGGTGATGGTGGCACCGCTCATGTTATCGCTATCGTTGTCGTTGATCTCGATATGGGAGCCCACATCCACCGAGCCGCTCAGATCGTCATAAATTATCTCGGAGGGGGTAGAGACGGTGGGTACGTCATCCACCGTGATGGTGAAGCCTAGACCCACATCCAAGACTGTTTCATTGTTCTGGTCACTGGATACCGACATGGTGGCATCCACCGTACCGTAGAAATCCTCAGGTGGGTTGAAGGTCAACCCGTTGAGCTGATCCCCGGTCAGGCTCCAGGTGCCATCATCATTTTCAACACCAGCGGAGAGCTCCGATCCTTCTGGTAAACCATTTAGCGTGATCAACATGGTTTCTGGTGAATCATCCTGGGTATCAAAGGATGCTGAGCTCAGGTTTAGGCTGATGGCATTGTTTTCAATCCCAGAGGCATCGTTGGCTTCAGATTGATGCACACTGGCATCTTCCTCAAAGACAATGCTGAACGAGGCTGAGCTGTTGGCTTGGATATCAATATTGCCACTCTCTGGATCCCGCTCCAGAGAGTAGGAGGTCAGCTCTAGATCCATCTCCCCGGACCAGTTGCTGGGGGATTTAATGTTCAATGCGTCCAGATCTTCGGGGGCAACACTCCAGGTGCCATCCCCATTGCTAAAGCCGTGGGAGAAGCTGGACTCATCAGGATATCCAGAGATCACCACGTTCACGGTCTCCCCATCACCACCATCGAGCATGGCGGAGAGGCCTTCTAACTGAATGCCTTCCCCTTCTAGACCCACCGTCTCTTGATCCTCAACGGTCAGGATCACATTATCGGCTACCGCTTCGACATCTACAGTGACCGTCGCGCTAACCTGCACATCATTGGCTCCATCCACACCACCTTCACCACCGGTGGCATTAAAGGTCAGATCAAAGTTGGTATTGTCATCCGCTGCTGGGGTGATCTGGAGACCATCGGTACTCCAAGCGGTGGCGGTACCATTATCTGCCGTTGCTGTAACGGTTAGATCGGCAACATCAATCTCCCAGTTGCCGGTATCTTCGTTAAGGCTACCCATGTTCAGCTCTGCCCCGTCCGGCACCCCTTCTACTTCAAGGACACCGCTTAGGGTTTCACTACCATCGGTATCGGACATGCTTAAGTTCACATCCAGATCGATGATGGTATCTTCATCCCCACTTGCTGGGGCGACGGAGATGTTGGGGCCATCGGTCACAGCATTCACATCCACCGTCACCGTGTGATCCTGCTCCAGCTCCTGGCCATTCACATCCATCGTGATAGCGGTCATGGGGATGTTCAGATCCCCACTGAAATCTTCTGGTGGTGTGATCTCAAGAGTCTCCACATCCTCCATGCTGAAGACCCAGGTTTCATCGATGGGGTTATAGATACCCGCTGACAAGGTGGCCCCTTCGGGAATATCCTCATCGGCTATCACAAAGGTAGTCATTTCACTACCATCGGTGGGTACAGTGGTCGTCTCATAGATGTTGTTATCTTCATCTATGGCCGTCAAGACCTCTCTGGTATCTTCAAACTCAACAACAACCTCCTGCTGTTCTGTAACAGTATAGGTCTCAGTGGTCATGAGGAGATCATCATCATCTGCGGTCACTGTCACATCTCTGGTATCTGTGAAAGTCTCCGTATAGATGTTTTCATCAACAACGTAGGTCTCAGTTTCGTAGATCAGATCATCATCTGTCGCAGGGGTGAAGGTCTCTCGGGTATCTTGAAATGAGACTTCAACTTCCTGCTGCTCTGTGACCGTGTAAGTCTCTGTGGTCATTAAGATCTCATTACCTTCTGCAACATCGGTCGTGGTTTCAGTGGTTGAAATCCCTTCAACTTTGAACTCTTGGCTATTCGCACCGCCACCCTGGCCAGAACCCGTATGGGAAATACTAACATTGGCGAGCGTTAGTCCGTCAGCTAGGTCAATGGTAAATGTATCCGTACCATTGTTGCCGGTGTATACATCATCAATATCTACCGTACTGCTCGAACCATCTGTATATGTCAGAACAACTTCGCCATCATCCTTGCCGGTTTTAAACGACTTGATGTTGATATCGACACTATCTGTAGCCGTCACATCATAAGAAGCTGTATCGCCTGCTTGGTTTAAGTTGAAGCTTGTGTCATCTGTTTGAACTTGTGCAACATCCTTCTCCCACTGGCCATCATCATTTTGACTCCAGCCAGCGGTTTCCATGGCATCGGAATCAACAACTTCCCGCTCCTGTTCCACATCAACATCCTGGAGCTCTGTTCTTGTGTTGGTGAAGGTCTCCGTGCCTGCTGTCCCCCATTCACCATCTTGAAGCGTAAAACCATCATCGGTCATAGCTTGAGAATCAACGGTGTCGGTATCGCGGGTTCCCAGAATATCGTCACCATCAACAGTTCGGGTATTTTCAAACTCTTCCTGAACTGTCTTCTCCCAGTTCTCACCATTATCACTCCAACCGGCGGACTCCATGGCATCGGAGTCAACAACTTCCCGTTGTTGTTCAACATCTACATCCTGGAGCTCAGTTCTTGTGTTGGTGAAGGTTTCCGTCTCAGTCGTACTCCACTGACCATCTTGATTGGTATATCCCGCATCAAGCATAGCCTGCGTATCAATGGTATCCGTCTCAACCTGCTCTCCCTCATCTATTTCCAGGGATTCCACAGAGATACCCATGTCAATGGCATGGTCTTCATTACCTGTACCACCACTATTGATGGAGACACCGCTCACTTCACCATCCCAGGCCATATCACTATTGGGATGACCATTACCAGGGCCGGGGTTATTGCTATGATCCAGGTCCGTATCAATATCGATGGTCACTGTGACGCTGGCATCAAAATTGATATCCCCATCGTTCTCTACTGTAACGCCGGTGACAGTGATATCAAAAGTATCCCCCGTCTCCAAACCTTCTTGGGGTACCAGGTGTAAATCTTCCAACTGCTCTTCGGTAACGATCCACTGACCACCACCAGCATTCAAGCCAGCATGTATAGCATCACCATCGGCATCAACTCCGGCAGCTAGGAAAGCACCATCAGGTACATCGGTGACCATGTAATAACGTTCTTCCGAGCCATCATCATCGATCATGGTAGATTGAATCTCGATGGGAATCTGATGAACCCCGTCTGAGGCGATATCTGAACTGATATCTCCCCCTTCATAACTGACATCGCTGGTACCAAAGGTTAGGGTACCGTTGTCAGCATTTAAGGAAACATGGCCATCGTTGGCATTGTTGTCGATAACACTACCGCCACCATTGTCATTACCGTTGCCATCGTTACCGATCACACCATGGGTTTCTGCCTCAAAGCGTTCACCACCAATGGTAATGCCGTTAACCCGCAGGGCGGAGTCATCATCGGCCCCTTTGATCATAATATTTTCAGGGTTCAGATCACTGAAATCGACACTGTCGATGGTAATGCTGTCCCAATTGTTGTGGCTACCGGTCAGGGCCACATCGGTATTGCCTTCAAAGACCAGGGTGCGGTTGCCTTCATCATCTACTACGTAGACTTCAAAAGCACCGGCATTGTCATCACTGTTGTTACCATTGGCATTACCTGCCTGGGCAATGTCGATGGTCAGGGTGGTATCCGCCTCTGTGGTTTGACCCGCTTGCAGATTCTCCACCCCATCCGCCACACCGGTTACATCAACGTTGTGGCTTACCTCACGGGTGGCGGTATCGCCATTGTTGTCCATGGCGGTGGCCGAGACGGTGATGTCAAAATCTTCATTACTGTGGGTGGGGGTAACCAGGGTCAGCCCATCCAGATCGCCGGCATCAAAGTTATAGTTGCCATCGGCATCCGGTGTAACGGGTAGGCCGCCTTGCAGCAGGGTGACATCAGCCGGAATATCAGAGACGGTCACCTGGGTGATGATCTCACCACCCTCATGGTCATTGCCATCGGTGACACTGGGGGAGATGTTCAGGGGAATACCACCAGCGGTATCCTCATTGCCCGCAGCACTGATATCGATACTGGGGTTGTCAGCATCGGCCACCACGGTGATGTTGTACTGCTCCATGGTGCTCCAGACATCCCCACCATTGATCTCCTGTACATTCCCGGCATCATCCAGAATCAGTTCGCCATTGTCATCCACCAGATAACCACGCTCAGTGACCACAATGTTCACGTCCACATTGATCTCACCAGAGTAGTCCTCAGGGGAGACAATACGGATTTGATCCATAGCGTCGGCACTGACAGCCCAGTTGCCGTTACCGGCATAGCTCAGATCATCCACCTCTGGTGACCAGATGTAAGCACCATCTGGTGCATCATCGGGCATGCTGATAATGACCGAGAGCTGCTCAGAGTTATCCGTATCTTCCGTGAGCATGATGCTGGAGAGATCCATGACCACCGAACCATCGGGGGCATCAACCACAGCCTGATCTTCGGTCATGGTGGCGGAAAGATCACCAATCTCTGCCTCATCAGCCTGACCCATCACCAAGACCTTGATTTGGCTGGTCACTGACGCGCTGGAGGTATCCACCCCACCGGCATCATTGGCGTTATCTTCCCCTGTGGTGGCATTGGATTCCGTCGCCGTTGCCGTAACCTCAAGGAAGAAATTCTCATCACTGTTGGCTGGTGGACGAACAGAGAGACCATCCAGATCTTCAGGATCCAAGGTCCAGGTACCATCCCCATTATCCGTGCCAGCCGACAGGTAGGAACCCTCAGGCATACCGCTGACGGTAACACTCAGAGTTTCTGAGCCATCGGTGTCTGTAAGGGTCGATTTAATGTTCAGGTCAATGTCCGTATCCTCTTTACCCCGGGCACGTTCCGGCGTGCTAAGGGTTGGATCATCAGCCACAGCATCCACAGTGACATTCAGGCTACCGGCAGCCGTGGCGGTATCTTCACCGTCATCACTAATGACCAAGGAAAAGTCCAGGTCAAAGTCGGCATCGCTATCTGCCGGGGGCTGCACGGTCATATCATCAAAGGTCCAACCGGTGGTGTTGCCATCCCCATCTTCAGTCGCACTAAGCAGTGCGGTAGGCACCCGCCAGGTGGTGGTGACCTCTGTGGTAGTTTCAGGCTTACCATTATCCCCCATCACCACGTTGCCGTCGTCGTCGGTAACAGCCGTAACGGTCTTACTGCTGCTGCTCTCCAGGGTGGTGCCATCCACCACAATCTTGGCCCCAACCGAGCCAGGATCATCAGAGGTAATGATCACATCCCCACTGATGGTCTCAGAGCCATCAATATCCCCATCCAGACTGATGGAGGGTTCCAGAGAGATGGTACCATCTTCCAGGCCGGTGGCATCTGGGGTGGCCAGAATGGCCCCATCGGCATCGGCTTCTACCTTAATGGTGGCGGATTTGCTGCTTACCTGGGTGACCTTATCGTTGCCATCATCGGTCTCTTCGACGGTGGTGGTGGTGAAGGTCAGCTGTACATCCGACGAATCATTCTCGGCTGGCGTAAAGACCAGATCCTCAATCTCCCACTTGTAATCTTCACCATTTTTGGTGCCGATGGCCTTTAGAGCACCCTGATCAATGCTGTAGGTGCCATCGCCATTGTCGGTAATCAGGTGGGCATTATCCCCGGTGATGCTCAACGTCGCCCCATCAGGCACACCAGAGATTACGACTGGCCCTTCCAAACTCTCGGAACCATCATAATCGTAGATCTGGATCGTGTTGTTAATGGCTATACCGCTATCTTCGGTACCGCTGCCGTTGAAGGAGATCTTGGTGCCATCGGCATCGGACTGGACATCTACGGTGAAGCTGGTGGACTGCATGGCACTGGTGTCATCTACCGTGCTGCCATCCTCATCCATATCCTTGGTGTAGGCGTTGACGTTGACGGTAAAGTCGGTGTCTTCGTGCCAACCGCCGTACATGCGTACTTCACCGGCATCCAGATCCTCAGCGGAGACGTTCCAGTTACCATCCTCATCGGTGGATTGGTTCTTCCATTTATTGCCTACTTTAACTTGCAAACGTACATCGCTGTTATCCGCATTGATCTGATAGTGGATGGATTCGGACCCATCGGTATCCAGCAGATCACTGGAGATACCAGGACCGTTATCCGCATCGTTCAGGTAGAACCACTTATCCTCACCCACCTCTACATCGCCTGCATCGGCCATGTCGGTGACACCATCGGCCACACCGGTAACCTCCACGCTGATAGAGCCCGCATCGGTGGTGGTATCGCTGGTCAACCCATCATCATCGGTGGTGGTGATGGTGATACCCAGGTCAAAGTCTACGTTGGAATCATCAGGGGCCTGAACCTGCAAACCATCAATGGTGAAAGTGTTGTCATCACCAGTGCCCACCACATAATCCATGGGGATGGTAGCGCTGCCATCGGTGACGGTGATGGCGGTGCCATCTTCCATCTGCAACTGAGCCCCGTCGGGAATACCGGTGATGGTCACGCCGGTGACCGATTCGGATCCATCAGTATCCTGCAGGGCAAAGGTGGGCTCGTTGACCGAAATCCAAGTGTCCTCATCGCCACTGGCGCTGCCATCGGTAATGGTCACTCCATCGGCATCGGTATTGACGGTGACGGTAAAGCTCTCCGAGCCGCTCAGGGTGTCATCAACAGTAACCCCATCTTCATCAAAGTCGGTGACGGTCCAGTTAACATCCAGACCGATCTCACCACTGAAGTCCTCGGTCAGATCGCTTAGCTCAATGCTGGTGAAGTCCACCGGATCATCCACGGTGCTGGTGATGGTCCAGGAGCCGTCACCATTATCGGAACCTTCAGAGAGCTGGGCCCCGTCGGGAATACCGTCGATGGTCACCGACAGGCTTTCCGAACCATCGGTATCGGTCAGGCTACCGCTGAGATCCAGGGTAATGGCCTGATCTTCTGTGCCGGAGGTATCGGTGGCGGTAAACCCTGCATCATCAGCGACACCAGTGACCGCAACATTCAGCGTACCCACATCGGTCGTGGTGTCGGTCGCACCATCATCACTGGTATCGGTGGTGGTAACCCGCACACCCATATCAAAGTCGACATTGGAGTCTTCAGGTGCCTTAACCTGTACACCGCTCAGGGTATAGCTGCCATCACCATTGTCACTGACCAGATCCATACTGATGTTGACGGTACCATCATCGTTAACGGTAATGGCGTTGCCGTCAGCATCCTGCAACTGGGTGCCATCGGGTAGGTCGGTTAAGGTCACGGCGGTGACCGCTTCGGAACCATCGGTATCAGACGCAATGGTGAAGGTGGAGTCACTCATGGTGATCCAGCTATCTTCCAGACCGGTGGCACTGCCAGTATCAATGGTCACCCCATCGGCGTCGGGGCTGACAGTAACGGTGACGGTGGTGGACTTGCTGGCGGTATCATCAACCGTATTGGTATAACCGCCATTGCCATCTTCCTGATAGTCCGCGGTGTTGACCGTGACGCTCAGGTTAAAGTCATCGGAGTCATGCTCGGTGGTGATGGTGGCGGAGAGATCATCCAGATCCGCGGCATCAAAGGTCCAGCTGCCATCACCATTATCGGTACCGTTATTAAAGGTCACATCACCGGGTACATCTGAGATCACCACACTGGTGACGGCCTCAGAACCATCGGTATCGGTCAAGGTAACCAGACCGGTCATGTCGATGGTCTGATCTTCCACACCGCTAAAGCTGGTGTCGATGGTGACATCGTCGGCCACGCCCTCAATATTGACCGTAATGCCTTCCCCTTCGGTAGATCCCGTGACCGTACTGACGCCATCAGAGTCCGTGGTGGTAACCTCAAAGCCTAAGGTAAAGTCAACGTTGCTATCTTCAGGACCCTTAATCTCTAATCCGTCGATGGTAAAGGTGTTGTCCTCACCATTGCTCACAATGGCATCGGAAGGAATGGTCGCGGTACCATCCGCCCCAACGGTGATCTCGGTACCATCCGCCAAGCGTATTTCTGTGCCCTCAGGAATATCCGTCAGGGTGACATCGGTGATGGATTCGGAACCGTCGGTATCAATCAGGGTGAAGGTCGGTTCATCCACGGCGATCCAACTATCTTCCTGACCGGAGGCAAAACCATCGGTCCAGGTGACGCCATCTGCTTCTGGATCGACTGTGACGGTGATGGAGGCGGTGGCGCTGCTGGTATCATCAACAATAACCCCACCTTCATCCATATCTGCCACGTTGGTGGTAACAGTCAGGGAGAACTCACCACTCCAGGTTTGATCGGTGTGGATCTCCAGCCCTTCCAACTCATCGCTAGCCAGTGTCCAGGTGCCATCGCCATTGTCGGTACCGGCTGAGAGACTTGCCCCATCAGGCAGACCATCCACAACGACTGAGGTGACGGATTCGGAACCATCGGTATCGGTCACACCGGTATCAATGTTCAGCTCATGGGCGACGTGGGCCTCGCTCTCCACCTCTACCGTGACATCCATGTTGACATCATTGTAATCATTGTCGGAGCTGGCCAGCTTCAGATCTTCCCAGTTCTGGTTACCGCCCAGGGCATTGTCGACAGAGTAATCTTCACCATCGGCATTAAACTTGTCGTGGGTCATCAACAGACCGCCATTGGTGTTGTGCACCAAGACGTTGCCATCTACGTCCATCACCTGCCAGGTACCTTCATCATTCTGGGCAAAGGTGACTGAATCGCCATCGTTAATGTCGTTACGGTTATCGCCGTTGGAGAGTACGAAGAAACCAACACTGTCAGGATCCACACCCTCCAGGGTATGGGTATCCCCCACAGAGTCATGAGCATCGGCCCAGATAATGCCACCCTCACTGGGTTGACCGCTCTCATCCAAGGTATAGAAGCCATAGGTGTTGTGATAACCGGCACTGGCGTGCCCATAATCGCCATCACCCATGTTCTCAATGGTGATATCCGCACTGGCTTCTACATCGGTGCTATCCCCCATGGAGAGAGAAAGATCAGGGGTATCGGCATCCCCGGTTACGGTGACACTGATGGTGCCATCGGTCACCAGGGTATCGGTACTATCCCCATTGCCATCGACACTGGTTACCGAAATACCCATATCGAAGTCCACATTGGAATCTTCGGGGGCCATGACCTGCAACCCATCCAGGCTGTAGCTGCCATCGCCATTGTCGCTGACCAGGTCCATGGAGACAGTGGCAGTACCATCGGCATTGACGGTAATGGCGCTGCCATCTTCCGATTGCAGAGTGGCTCCATTGGGAATACCACTCAGGGTCACACCGGTAACGCTCTCGGAGCCATCGGTATCACTCAAGGTGAAGGTACCATTGACATCAATCCACTGATCTTCAATACCCTCGGCGCTACCATCGGTAATGCTGACGCTGTCGGCATCGGCATCCACGGTCAGGGTAAAGCTGGTGGATGCACTGCTGGTATCGTTATCGGCGGCTCCATCAGCGTCGGTATCTAGGACATTGGTGGTCACCGACATATCAAACACGCCGGAGACATCTCCATCTACCGTGGCGGTCAGACCATCTAGATCACCAACTTCAAAGGTCCAGGTGCCATCGTTGTTGTCGGTACCGGCGTTAAAGGTGACCGTGTCGGGCACATCACCAATGACGACACTGGTGATGGACTCACTGCCATCGATATCCGTCACCGCACTGGCAATGTCAATGGCTACGGCACCGCCATCTTCATTCACGGAGGCATCTTGGGCGCTGACTGTGGGGGTATCGGCTACCGAAGTAACCTCCACATTGATGGTGCCATCGGTGGTCTGGGTGTCTGTCACCACACCGTTGGAATCCGTCGTGGTGACGGTGATACCCATGGAGAAATCAACATTGGAATCGGCTGGTGCCATGACCTGAAGATCATCAATGGTGACAGTGCCGTCGGCATCGGTGGTGACGCTATCCATCGGTACCACAGCGCTGCCATCGGTAACGGTAATCTCAGTACCATCGGCCAATTGCAGGGTGACGCCATCGGGAATATCGGTCAGGGTGACGGCACTAACGGACTCAGAACCATCGGTATCGCCCAGGGTGAAGCTGGAGCTGACATCAATCCAGCTATCTTCACTGCCCGAGGCATCCCCAGCGGTAAAGGTGACCTCCTGGGCCTCAGGGGCGATGGTAAAGGTAAAGCTCTCACTGGCACTGCTGGTGTCACTGTGGGCAGCGTTGTCCCCATCCACATCCACCACATTGGTGGTAACGGTAAGGTCAAACACCCCGGCGGTACCATCCTCGGCAGTGATCTGTAGACCATCCAGATCATCGGCACTCATGGTCCAGGTGCCATCTTCATTATCGGTACCGGCATTAAAGCTGACAGTATCGGGCACACCGGAGATCACCACTGAACTGATGGATTCACTGCCATCGGTATCGGTGACTGCGGTGAGGATATCCAGATCCATGCTACCGCTACCCTCTTCACCGGCCACATCATTGACGGAAAGGTCGGGGGTGTCGGCATCGGAGGTGACGGTGACAGAGATGGAACCACCATCGGTGGTGATATCGGTGGTGGCACCGCTGTCATCGGTGGTGGTGACGGTCACACCCAAGTCAAAGTCCACGTTAGAATCTTCGGGGGCTTTAACTTCCAGACCATCAATGGTGTAGCTGTTGTCGTCGCCGGTTTCGGTCACATAATCCATGGGGATGGTAGCACTGCCATCGGTTACCTCAATCTCGGTACCGTCGGCCATACGGATCTCGGCCCCATCAGGAATACCAGTGATGGTGACACCACTGATGGCCTCGGAACCATCGGTATCCTGAATTTCAAAGGTGGGCTCATTAACTGAGATCCAGCTATCTTCGCTACCGGTGGCGGAACCATCGGTGATGGTCACCCCATCGGCTTCAGGATCCACCGTCAGGGTAAAGTTGGTAGAGACGGTCGAGGTGTCATCGCCACCAGCATCGGCATCGCTGTCCAGAATGTTAACCTGCACGCCCATATCAAAGACGCCGGAGACATCACCATCTACCTCGGCGGTCAAACCATCCAGATCATCGGCACTCAGTGTCCAGGTACCATCCTCATTATCGGTACCGGCACTCAAGGTCACCGTATCGGGTACATCAGAGATCACCACACTGGTGATGCTCTCGGATCCATCGGTGTCGGTTACCGCTGCAGAGATATCCAGAGCAATGGCTCCGCCATCTTCACTTACAGTGGCATTATCCGCACTTAAGGTGCCGGTGTCGGCCACCGAGCTGACTTCCACAGAGATGGAACCATCGGTAATCTCGGTATCACTGGTGGCACCGTTTCCATCGGTGGTGGTGACAGAGATANCATCCATCCAGCTATCTTCTGCACCAGAAGCCGAACCTTCAGTAAAGGTCACTTCATCGGCATCAGGATTAACGGTCAGGGTGAAGTCGGTGGAGACTGAGGTGGTGTCATCACCACCAGCATCGGCATCCGTATCCAACACGTTTACGGTAACGCCCATGTCAAACACGCCGGAGACGTCGCCATCTACGGTGGCGGTCAAACCTTCCAGATCCCCAGCTTCCAGGGTCCAGGTGCCATCTTCATTATCAGTACCGGCATTTAAGGTCACGGTATCCGGCACACCCGTGATCACCACACTGGTGATGGATTCGGAACCATCCACATCGGTAACCGCGGAAGCGATATCCAGAGGGATATTTGCGGCATCTTCACCGCCGGTGACATCCGCAGCTGTCAGATCCGGTGCATCGGCGACAGAGGCGACCTCAACACTAATGGTCCCGTCGGTAATCTCGGTATCACTGGTGGCGCCGTTTCCATCGGTGGTGGTGACAGAGATGCCCATGTCGAAGTTCGCATTGGAATCTTCAGGGGCCATCACCTGCAAACCATCCAGGCTGTAGGTGCCATCACCATTGTCGGTGACTTGGTCCATGCTCAAAGTGGCCGAACCATCGGTGATCTCAATGGCGGTGCCATCTTCCATCTGTAAGGAGGCCCCATCGGGAATGCCGGTAATGGTCACAGCCGTTACAGACTCAGAACCGTCGGTGTCGGTCACGCCAAAGCCGGAGTTGACATCCATCCAGCTATCTTCATCGCCAGAAGCTGAACCGGCGGTGAAGGTCACTTCGTCGGCATCAGGATCAACCGTCAGGGTAAAGCTGTCACTGCTGCTGGAGGTATCATTACCTGCTACGCCGTCGGCATCAACATCCAGAACGTTGGTGGTGACAGTCATGTCAAACACGCCGGAGACATCACCATCCACCGTCGCGGTCAAACCATCCAGATCACCAGCATCCAGGGTCCAGCTACCATCTCCATTATCCACACCGGCCGAGAAGGTGACGGTATCGGGCACGTCACTAATGACGACGGAGGTGATGGATTCAGAGCCGTCGGTATCAGTCACCGCAGAGGTGATATCAATATCAATGGACGCGGCATCTTCGTGACCGGATGCGTCATTGGCCGTGAGGGAAGGATCATCAGCATCGGAAACCACTTCAATGCTAATGGAACCACTATCAACGGTGCTGTCACTCACAATACCGTTGCTATCAACCGTGGTAACGGTGACGCCTAAGTCAAAGTCCACATTGGAATCGCTGGGGGCTTTAACCTCTAACCCGTCGATGGTGTAGACATGATCGGTTTCGCTCTCAACCACATACTCCATGGGAATGGTCGCTGAGCCATCGGTGACTTCAATGGTGGTGCCATCGTCCATACGGATCTCTGCACCATCAGGTATACCGGTAATGGTCACACCGGCCATAATTTCAGAACCATCGGTATCTTGGATCTCAAAGGTCGGTTCGTTAACAGAGATCCACTGATCTTCTACACCTGAGGCTGAACCGTCGGTAATGATGACGCCATCGGCATCTGGGGTTACGGTGACGGTAAAGTCGGTGCTGCGGGTGCTGGTATCATCCCCAGTGCCATCGGCATCAGCATCCAGCACATCTACGGTGACACCCAGGTCCCAGCTACCAGAAAAATCTTCATCTAATGTCGCGGTCAACCCGTCCAGATCTCCAGCGTCTAGGGTCCAGGTACCATCTTCGTTATCGGTACCTGCACTCAGCGCCATGCCGTCGGGCACGTTGGTAATGGTGACAGCGGTAATGGACTCACTACCATCCACATCGGTGACCGCCGCAGAGATATCCAGATCAATGGTCGCGGCATCTTCATGACCGGTGACATCGTTGGCGGTCAGATCGGGTGTATCGGCATCGGAAACCACTTCAACATTAATGGCACCATCATGAAGTACCGTATCGGAGGTAACGCCGTTGGTATCTGTGGTTTCAATGGTGATCCCAAAAGAGAAATCTTCGTTGGAGTCACTGGGGGCTTTAACCTCCATGCCGTCAATGGTGTAGGTATCATCTGCACCAGAGTCGGTCACATAGTCCATAGGGATGGTGGCACTACCATCGGTAACATCAATGGATGTACCATCGTCCATACGGATCTCTACACCATCAGGAACACCGGTAATGGTCACACCGGTAATGGATTCTGAACCATCCGTATCCTGAATTTCAAAGGTAGGTTCGTTAATGGTGATCCAGCTATCTTCTGCGCCAGAGGCTGTGCCTGCCGTAATTTCTACACCATCCGCTTCGGGATTTACCGTCAAGGTGAAGTCGGTGGAGACCGAGGTGGTA